>DATNAC010000028.1:0-19303 GCA_035573035.1 Terriglobales bacterium | reverse complement strand
CGGCACGGCGGCGGCGCCTTCTCGGGCAAGGATCCCTCCAAGGTGGACCGCTCGGCGGCCTATATGGCCCGGTACGTCGCCCGCAATGTGGTGGCCGCCGGGTTGGCCGCGCGCTGCGAGGTGCAGTTGGCCTACGCCATCGGGGTGGCGGAGCCGGTTTCGGTGCTGGTGGACACCTTCGGGACCCACACCGTGGACGAGGACAACATCAATGCGGCGGTGCGGCAGGTGTTCCGGCTGACCCCCAGGCAGATCATCGAGACGCTGCAACTGCGGCGGCCGATCTACCAGAAGACCGCCGGATTTGGTCACTTCGGACGCAACGAGCCGGAATTCACCTGGGAGCGCGAGGACAAGGTCGCCGAGCTGAAGGCCGCGGCCACGTCCAAGCCCGGCGCCTTCGCTTCGGCGCGCTAGTTCCTCATCCCCACCGCGGGCGGCGGCCCCCCCAGCCGCCCGCGGCGTTTGACCATCGAACCGCCTATGCAAGACATCGCTGGCTGGGGACTCGATGCGGCCATGGCATCCGGCGCAAGCTACGCCGATGTCCGCGTCATCGAGGAGCGCCACCGCTCCGTCGCCACCAAAAACGGCAAGCTCGGACACGCCCTCGACACCGACTCGCAGGGGATCGGCATCCGCGCCATCGTGGACGGCGCCTGGGGTTTCGCCTCCACCGACGACCTTAGCCGCCAGGCGGTGGTCGCCGCCGCCCGCCACGCCGTGGCCATCGCCCGCGCCTCGGCCCGAGTGAAGCGCGCGCCGGTCGAGCTCGCGCCCGAGGACCCGCACCAGGCGGTCTGGGTGGCGCCCTGCCAGCTCGACCCGTTCAGCGTCAGCGTCGACGACAACCTGCAGTTGCTGCTGGCGGTGGACAAGGAACTCCGCGCCGTGCCGGGAGTGACCCTGGCCGAGGCGCAGATGAACTTTCAGCGCCACCACCAATTGTTTCTCTCCAGCCAGGGAGCGCGCATCGACCAAACCCGGGTGCTGAGCGGCGCCGGCTATGCCGCGCTGGCCTTCGCCAACGGCGACATCCAAAAGCGCTCCTACCCCAACTCCTTCGGCGGTCAGTACCAGCTCAAGGGCTACGAGCTGATTCACGAACTGCGCCTGCTCGAGAACGCCCGCCGGGTGGGCGAGGAGGCGGTGGCGCTGCACCAAGCCGCGCAGTGCCCCCAGACGGTGGGCACACTGATCCTCGACAGCTCCCAACTGGGACTGCAAATCCACGAGTCCATCGGCCATCCCATTGAGCTCGACCGCGTGCTGGGAACCGAGGCCAACTTCGCGGGCATGAGCTTCCTGACCCTGGATCAGTGGAAGACGCTGCGTTACGGATCGGATTTGGTCAACGTGGTGGCCGACGCCCGGCTGGAGCACGGCCCCGGACTCGGCACGTTCGCTTACGACGATGAGGGCGTGGCCGCGCAGTGCGCGCCCATCATCCAGGAAGGCCGCTTCCTGAACTACATCAGCAGCCGCGAGTCCGCCGCGCAGATTGGCGAGCCCCGCTCCAACGGCTGCATGCGGGCCGAATCGTGGAACCGTCAGCCCCTGGTGCGCATGACCAACATCAGCATCCTCCCCGGGCCGCGCCGGCTCAGCCCGGATGAGTTGATCGCCGATACCGACAACGGTTTCTACATGGAAACCAACCGTAGTTGGTCGATTGACGACAAGCGCTACAACTTCCAGTTCGGCACCGAAATCGGCTGGGAGATCCAGCACGGCAAAAAGACGCGCATGCTGAAAAATCCCAGCTACTCCGGCATCACGACCGAGTTCTGGAACTCGATGGACGCCATCTGTTCGCGCGAGCATTGGACGCTGTGGGGCACTCCCAATTGCGGCAAGGGCCAGCCCCAGCAGACCATGGGAACCGGGCATGGCGCCGCGCCGGCACGCTTCCGCAACATCAAGATCGGCACCGCCTATCAGAAGTGGAAGGGGGACGAGTGAGCAGCCGGTTGGATCGCGAACGCGCGCAGGATCTGCTGCGCCAGGCCCGGCATGCGGCTCCCGCCGATACCGCGCTGGAGCTCACCATCGAGGAAGACCGGTACGAGCTGACGCGTTTCGCCAACAACGCCATCCACCAGAACGTGGCGGAGGCAACTTTGGCACTGTCGGTGCGGGCGCAGGCGGAGCAGCGAACCGCGCGCGCCTCCACCCACCGGTTGGACGCGCATGGGGTGCGGGAGGTGGTGGACCGGGCGGTCCGCCTGACCCGTTCCCAGTCGCCCGATCCGGAACTGCTGCCCATGGCCGCCGCTCGGGACGCGGGCGCCGCCGGCGTGGACCGCTTCGATGCCGACACCGCGGCCATCACCCCGGCACAACGCGCCGAGGCGGTGGCAGCCATGGTTGCCGCCGGTGCCCATGACGGTCTCACCGCGGCCGGCATCTGCGCCACCCGGCAATCGCAAACGATGCTGTTGAACTCCGAGGGGCTGGAGGCCGCGTACGCCTCCACCGGCGCCGAGTTCTCGGTTACCATGCTGGGGCCCTCCAGCTCGGGCTGGGCCAAGGGCGGAGGTCCGCGCTGGGGCGAACTCGATCCCGCCGCCGGCGCCCGCATGGCGGCGCAGAAGGCTCGCGCCAGCGCGCAACCCAGCGAGGTTCCCGCCGGCCGATATACGGTCATCCTCGAACCGGCGGCGGTGCTCGACCTGCTCGGCTTCGCGATGTGGGACTTCGGCGCGCTTTCGGTCTTGGACCAGCGCAGCTTCCTCTGCGACCGGGTCGGCACCAAGCTGTTTGGCGACAATGTCACCATTACCGACGACGTGTTTCATCCGCAGCAGACCGGCGCCCCCTTCGACGGGGAGGGCGTAGCCCGGCAGCGGGTCGTCTTGGTTGAGAACGGTTGGGTGAAGAACCTGGTTTACGCCCGGCAAACCGCGGCCCGGGCGGGCGCGCAGCCTACCGGCCACGGCTTCCCGCTGCCCAACGAGTATGGCGAGGGCCCGGTCAATGTGGTGTTCACCGGCGGAAAGACCGCGGTCGAGGAGATGATCGCCACCACGCCGCGAGGCATCCTGGTGACCCGTCTCTGGTATATCCGCGAGGTGGACCCGTACCAGAAGATCCTGACCGGCATGACCCGGGACGGAACCTTCCTGATCGAAGAGGGGCGCCTGCGTGGCGGGGTGCGGAACTTCCGCTTCAATCAGAGCATGATCGCTTTGCTGAACTCGATCGAGGCGCTCTCGCCGGCGGTCCGCGCCAGCGGGGAAGAGGCGTTTGACATGGTGGTCCCGGCGCTCAAGGTCCGCGACTTCAACTTCACCGAGGTGACGCGGTTTTAGGACGGCCTTAGGTTTTGGTCGACTGGTCGCCGACGATGACCCGCCAGAGCAGCAGCGCCAGACCCGCGACCAGGAGCCAGTGCACAGCACTTCCGGCAAGGTGGAAGATTCCCCACAGGCACAGCCAGATCAAGATTGCTACGATTCCCAGGGCGAGAACCATCTACCGCTTCGATGCATCCAGTCAAGGAGATGGCCGCCCCGCCGCTTCCCACGCCGCATCCACCGTCGCCCATTCCCGGCGCCGAACCGCCGGTCGGCGACCCCACCCCGGTGGTCCCGCCCCCGGCGCAGCCCCCGGTGACCCCGCCCGCGCCTCCGCCGGCTCGGCCCGAGCCATGGCGTGAGTGATTGCCCCAAACTTCATCCAGGCCGCGCGGGCGCGGGTGCTATGCTGAAATCCTGCACTGTGACAAGGAGAAAAGCGGCTCATGGCCAAGTACGTCTACTCGTTTGGAGAGGGTAAAGCCGAAGGCAACGGCGGGATGAAAGAGGAACTCGGCGGCAAGGGCGCCGGCTTGGCGGAGATGACCAATGCCGGTTTGCCGGTACCCCCGGGCTTCACCATTTCCACGCAGACCTGCCGCGAGTACTACAAGGCCGGCAACCGCGTGCCCGCCGAGGTGGACCAGCAGATGCAGCAGGCGCTGCAACAACTCCAGCGCGCGGCCGGCCAGAAGCTGGGCGACGAATCCAACCCGCTGCTGGTGAGCGTGCGCAGCGGCGCCAAGTTCTCCATGCCGGGCATGATGGACACCATCCTCAATCTCGGCCTCAACGACCGCACCGTGGAAGGCCTGGCGCGCCGCACCACCAACCCGCGCTTCGCATACGACTCCTACCGCCGGCTGATTCAAATGTTCGGCAGCGTCGTGCTCGAGATCCCCAAGCCGGCCTTTGAAGCGGTGTTCGACGGCAAGAAGAAGGCGAAAAAAGTCCGGCTGGATACCGAACTGACCGCCGCCGACCTGAAGGCGGTGATCGAGGATTACAAGAAAGTCGTCAAGCATCACGCCCACATCAACTTTCCCCAGGACTCGCTGGAGCAGCTCACCATGGCGCGCGACGCGGTGTTCCGCTCCTGGTTCAACGACCGCGCCCAGCATTATCGCCGGATGAACAATATCTCGGACGAGCTGGGGACCGCGGTCAACGTCCAGGCCATGGTCTTCGGGAACCTGGGCGACACCTCCGGCACCGGCGTGGGGTTCACGCGCAACCCGGCCACCGGCGACAAAATTTTCTACGGCGAGTTCCTGATGAACGCCCAGGGCGAGGACGTGGTGGCGGGCATCCGGACGCCGGTGCCGATTGCCGAGCTGCACAAGCTCATGCCCGAGGTCTACGAGCAGCTGCGCGAAATCACCACGCGGCTCGAGCGGCATTACCGCGACATGCAGGATTTCGAGTTCACCATCCAGGATGGCCGGCTCTATATGCTGCAAACGCGCAACGGCAAGCGTACCGGCCGCGCCGCGCTTAAAGTTGCCACCGACATGGTGGCCGAGGGACTGATCACCAAACAGGAAGCGCTCTTCCGGGTGGATGCCAACCAGCTGTACGAACTGCTGTTCCCGCGCTTCGATCCCAAACAGCTCAAGTCGCGCGCCCCGTTGGCCAGCGGCCTGCCGGCATCGCCGGGAGCGGCGGTGGGCAAGATTGTGTTCACCGCCGAGGCGGCGGTGGCGTGGAGCCGGGCCAAGAAGGGCCCGGTGATCCTGGTGCGCGGCGAGACCACACCGGAAGACATCCATGGCATGGAGGTCGCCGCCGGCATCCTGACCTCGCGCGGCGGCATGACCAGCCACGCCGCCGTCGTCACCCGCGGCATGGGCAAGTGCTGCGTGGCCGGCGCCAGCTCGATCACGGTCGAGGAGCATGCCACGACGCTGACCGCGGGCGGGAAGCGTTTCAAGGAAGGCGACTGGATCTCCATTGACGGCTCCACCGGCAACGTCTACGAGGGCCAGGTCCCGACCATGGAGGCCGACCCCAACGACCCGCTGCTGCTCAATTTCATGTCCTGGGCCGAACCCCACCGCAAGCTGCGGGTACGGGCCAACGCCGACGTACCGCGCGATGCCAAGGCGGCCCGCGCCTTCGGCGCCGAGGGCATCGGGCTGTGCCGCACCGAGCACATGTTCTTCGGCGAGGGCAAGATCGAGCACATGCGCGCCATGATCCTGGCGCCGGACGAGAAGCAGCGCCGGGCCGCGCTGAAGAAGCTGCTGCCGCTGCAGCGCCGCGACTTCGCCGGGATCTTCGAGGCCATGGACGGCTATCCGGTGACGATCCGGACGCTGGACCCTCCGCTGCACGAGTTCCTGCCGCAGCGCGAGGAGATCATGGTGGATCTTGAGCGGCTGCAACTCGCCAAAGGCGCAGCCAAGCGCACCGCCACCACCGCCATCCGCAAGAAGTACGCGGATTACGCCGTCAAGGGCGCGCCCTTCGGAGAAAAGGAACTGCAGCGGCTGCTGGCGCGGGTGCAGGAACTGCACGAGCTGAACCCGATGCTGGGGCTGCGGGGCTGCCGGCTGGGCATTCTCCACCCGGAGATCACCGAAATGCAGGCACGCGCCATCTTCGAAGCGGCGGTCCAAGTGATCAAGAAGGGCAAAAAGGTGCTGCCCGAGGTGATGATTCCGCTGGTGGCCACGCCCAAAGAACTGGCCATGCAGGCGGCGATCGTGCGTAAGGTGGCGGATGAGGTGATCGCCGCCGCCAAGATCGAGCTCCCCTACTTGGTGGGCACGATGATCGAGCTGCCGCGCGCGGCTTTGGTGGCCGGCGATATCGCCCAGGAAGCGCAGTTCTTCAGCTTCGGCACCAACGATCTGACCCAGACCACCTACGGCTTCTCGCGCGACGATATCGGCAAGATCCTGCCGATGTACCTCGCCGAGGGCATCCTCAAGCAGGATCCCTTCGCCAGCCTCGACCAGGCCGGCGTCGGACAACTGGTGCAGATGGCCACTGCCAGCGGCCGCAAGACGAGGCCCGATCTCAAGGTCGGCATTTGCGGCGAGCACGGCGGGGATCCCGCTTCAATCAACTTCTTCCACCGCACCGGGCTCAACTATGTTTCCTGCTCTCCCTACCGCGTGCTCACCGCGCGGCTGGCGGCGGCGCAGGCGGGCGCGGGCGGCGAGGGTGGGCGGACGGCTTAAGTCGGCATGCGCAGGAGCAGGTAGACCCCGATGCCCAGAAAGAGAACGTCGGGGGTCCAGGCAGCGAGCACCGCGGGCAACTGGTTGAGGTTGCCCAGGGCCTCCAACAGGCTGGCGGAGCTCCAGTAGGCGATCGCCACCACAATGCCGACGGTGACGCCGGCCACGGTGCCGCGCCGCCCGACACTCAGAGCAAACGGGAAAGCGAGCAGCGCCATCACAACCGTGATGAGCGGATAGGAAAGCTTCTTCCAGAGGGCGATGCTGAGCCGGGCCACGTCGTAGCCGCTGGCCTGCAGCGTGTGGATATAGGCCTGCAACTCGCGGTAGGTCATCTGCGAGCCCTGGCGGGCGTCGGTGGCGAAATAGCCCGGGGTCTCCTGCAGGCGGCCAAAGCTGGCCACCTGAAACCGCTGGAAGCTATTCTGGGTCGGGCCGAAGACGCGTTCCCAGCCATTGGTGAAAACCCAACTGTGGATCGAATCGTCCCAACGCGCGCTCTTGGCAAAAATGCGGCGCGTGAGCTGGAAGTTGGCGGGACTGAACTCAAACACCGAGATGCCGGCGAATTCCGCCCGGCCGGGATCGAAAAAGCTGAAGTAGAAAATATCGTTGGCTTGCCCGAACACCCACTTGTGCTCGGGGTTACGAAAAGTCTGCGCGGGCTGTCCCTTGATTTGGGCGTGCAGCTCGTCCTGCTTTTGGTTGAAGCCGGGCAGCCAGGTGGCATCCAGACCAAACTGAATCGCACATAAGGCGCAGGCGGCGACCAGCACGGGTATCAGCAGCCGGTAGGCGCTGACCCCGGAAGCCTTCAGCGCGGTAACCTCGTTCGCCTTGGACATGAGGCCGAAGGTGATCAGCACCCCCATCAGGATCGCCACCGGGGCCATCATGTAGAACATCTGCGGGGTGAAGTAGAGCAAGTACCGCAACACCACGGTTGGGGCGATGTGGTTTTGCAGAATGCTCCCGATCAGCTCAAACAGCGTGAAGACCAGCACCAGAACCAGGAAGGTGACTAGCAGCAAGCCGGAATAGCCGAGGAACTCCCGGCTGATATAGCCCTCCAGCAGCTTCGGCGTCCAGTGAGACATCATGCCCGCCCGGTCGAGCCGGGGCGACACGCGGCGCCGGCTCAGCGCGGCGCGTACCCAGGCCACCGGGTCCAAGCCCTCGACCGGCCGGTGTGGCAGCCGCTCCAGGCGCCAGAGCGACCAGGCGCCCACGACGCAAAACACCAGGTTCGCGCCCCATACCCCCCAGAAGGGCGGCAAGCGTCCCTGACGGGCAAGGCCCAAGCCCAGAATGAACAACAGGTAGTAGCCGAACACCAGCATCAGGGTCAGCACGAAGCCGCCCGACTTGCCACCCCGGCCGCCGCGCAGTCCCAGCGGGATACCCAGCAGCGCGAGCGCGAAGCAGGCGAACGCCAGCGCCCAGCGCCGGTAATACTCCACCCGGGCGGCGCGCCAATCGGCGGCGAAACGGGCGCGGCGCCAAAGTTGCGCCAGCGGCAGGGCCGCCAGCGACGAGGATGCCGCCGCGGTGGCGGGCAGGAGGAAGGGAATATCGATCGAGCGAAACGAACTGACCAGGCTATTTTCGGGATGGTCACTGGCCAGCTTGTACTGGGCGCCGTTGACCAAATGGAGCTGAATCTCCTGAGGGCCGCGCTCGACCAATTCGCCCTGGGCCGCCATGGTCAGCTCGGGGGCGGACTGATCCTTCATGTTGGCGACCAGGGTTTGTTGCCAGACGCGGCCGCCCTGCGTGGTGCCCCCGATGTAGACCACCCAATTGGGATTGTTGTCCGGCTCGAAAAATACACGCGGCTGAATTTGCGCCGCGGCTTGTGCGCTGGCCTGACTGGCGGTCAGCGCGCTCAGTTGCCGCAGGGCGGCGGGGGCCAACCACAGCGTCAGGAGCAGGCCGAACACCAGCGCCGCGCCGGCGACCTGCAACAAGGGCAGCGCCAAGCGGCGCCCGCTGATGCCGGCGGCGCGCATCGCCGTCAGCTCGCCATCCACGCCCAAGCGGCCGAGCCCGATCAGAACCCCAACCAAGACCGCTACCGGCAGAGTGAAGACCAGCGCGGCCGGAGCCACGTCGGCAAAGAGCTGCAAAATTACCCAGGCGCCGGCGCCGACCGTGGCCTCCAACGCCCTGCCCAGGTCCTGCATGAAGAGCACAAAGGTGAACAGCAGCAGGCCGACGCCGGCGAACAGGATCACCTCCCGCCGCAGGTAGCGATAGAGAAGCTTCATCGCGAGACGGCCTCCTTACCGCGGCTGCGCCCCGGCCACCAAGCCATGGACCTGGGGAGGCGCGGGGGCCAGCGTGACCAGCGTGTTGGGATTGGTGGGGTCTTGGTTGGTGCGCACCACCGCGAGATCGCCCGAGCCGCTATCGGCGGCAAATAGATACTCGCCTCCCGCTCCGAGTTCCAGGCTGGTCGGCCGTTCGCCCACCCGTACGACCGCCAGCATGCTGCGAGTGCCCAGGTCAATGACCGAGATGGTGCCGGCGTCGGCGTTGGCGACGTAGAGGGTCGCGCCATCCGGCGAGACCGTCATGGCGCCCGCGCCCAGCCCCGCCGCCATCGTGCCCGAGACCACGTTGCTGCCGGTGTCGATGACGCTGACGGTTCCGGCGGCGTTGCTGACGTAGAGCTCGCCGCCGTCGGGTTTGAGTTGCAGCGCTTGGGCGCGCGGGCCGACCGGCAAGTACGTCAGCAGATCTCCGGTGCGAGCGTCGATGACCGCGACCTCGTCGCCGCAGAGGGCGAAGGCTTTATCCCCAAAGGGCAGGCTGACCAATTGCCGCGGCGGCGCGTGCAAGCCAATCCGGCGCAAACGATGCAAGGTCTCCGGAATGGCCACGGTGATGCTGGCATCGGCCGAGCTGCCGACCAGCAAGAGCGTGCCGGCGGCATTGAGCACCACGCCGGTGGGATTGCGGCCCACGCTCATGCGCCGGGTCACCACGCCGCGCGCGAGGTCTACCTGGGCCACTTCGCCGCCGTTGTCCGTCATGCCCGCAACATAGGCCTTTACTTGGGCATGGTCGAGGACGAAACCGGCCGGGGCCAGACCCAGGCTCACCGGGTTGCCCATGCGCGCGGATCCGTTCGCGGCGAGCGGCAGCGCCTGCAGCGCATTGACTCCGCCGCCGAGGAGCAATTCCAGACGGCGGCCGCGCGTATCCAGGCCAGCGGCGACGAAGTCTCCCGACAATCGCCACTGCCCGCGCGCGGCAAGGCTCAGCGCATCCAGCTCGCGCAACTGATCCTGGCCGGCCACAAACACGAAGCCGGGAGGCGGCGCCGGCGCCGCCGAGGCCGAACAAAACGTCAGGCCTGCCGCCAAAGCGGCGAGTCCGGCGGCCGCCAACCCACTTGCGATCTGGTTTCGCTTCGACATCTATCCAAAAAACACGGTGGCCATGGCGTACAACTCTTCGCCGACCTTGCGGTTCCGGCCGATGGCTTCGGCCAGCGGCACCGACGTCAGGGTCTGGCCTTGCAACGAGGCCATGCGCCCGAACTCTCCCCGGTGAGCCATGTCGATGGCCTGCACGCCATAGCGCGTTGCCAGGACGCGGTCGAAGGCGGTGGGGGTCCCGCCGCGTTGTGTATGGCCGAGGATGACTACCCGGGTCTCGTATCCAGTATGCTGTTCGATCTGTTCCGCCAGCCGGTTGCCGATGCCGCCCAATCGAGGATGCCCGAACTCGTCGGTCGGCCCCGACCCGGCTTCCCTGGAGCCGCCATCGGCGGGCTGCGCGCCCTCCGCCACCACCACCAAACTGAAGTATTTGCCGCGCGCGTGACGGCGCTTCAGCAGGTCGCAGACCTCGCGCAGGTTGAACGGTTTTTCCGGTATGAGGATGACGTCGGCGCCGCCGGCGATGCCGGAATAGGTCGCAATCCATCCGGCTTCGCGCCCCATCACTTCCACTACCATGATCCGGTTGTGCGCCTCGGCGGTGCTGTGCAGCCGGTCGATGGCTTCGGTGGCGATCCCCACCGCGGTATCGAAGCCAAAGCACAGGTCGGTTCCGGAAAGATCGTTGTCGATCGTCTTCGGCACCCCAACGACCGGTAGGCCCTGATCGGCAATCCACCGCGCCACGCCCAGCGTGTCATCGCCGCCCACCGCGATCAGCGCCCCCAGCCGCTGCGTCTCGAAGGTCCGGCGGATGCGTTCGATGCCCTGGGGATCGCGCGCGGGATTGGTGCGCGAGGTGCGCAGAATGGTACCGCCCCGGTGAATGATGCCGGCAATGCTGTCGAGATCGAGCTCCATCGAGCGGTTCTCCACCACGCCGCGCCAACCTTCGAGAAATCCCACCACCGAGTCGCCGTAATACATGGTGCCCTTACGCACCACGGCGCGTATAACCGCATTCAGTCCCGGACAGTCGCCGCCCCCAGTCAGGATCCCAACCCGCATAGCCTCAATTGTAGCAACCCGACCGCGGCGGCTCCCGGTGGGCCGCACCGATGCCGGACCCAGAAACTCCACTGGATTCACCCTAGAATGGCGCCGTGGTCTTTGCTAGAATTGCACGTAAAGTCACCGTTTTCCCCTTTCATTCCAACTGTTGCGGGCGCAAGCCCCATCTAACCCATCGCCTGCCTTTTTATGGTGCCGACCAACCCGTTGCGCGCGCCTTCCGCCGCTGAAATTGACGCTGCCGTCGAAGCCCGTGTCGCGCAACGAACCCGGGAGTTGGCATTGCGGGTGCGCGAGTTGAGCGAACGGGAGCGTGAGTTGCGCTTGCTCACCGAGATGGGCGAGCTCTTGCAAAGCAGCTTGAACTCGGAAGAGGCGTACAGCGTCATCAGTCTGGCGGCGCAGGTCGCCTTTGGGGAGTTGCCGAACGGCGCTTCGGAGGAGCGCGGTCAGGCAGAGCCGGTGATGAGTTCTGGAGGAGCGCTGGGGCTGCTCTCGGCCGAGGGCGACCGTCTGAGCGTGGTTGCGGCCTGGGGAGCGCTAGAAGAGCTGCAAGCTTCGGGCGCCAGTGTTCGTGCCGACGACTGCCATGCGCTGCGGCAAGGACGATTGCATTTTGGCCCCCATCCGATGAGCCCCGATTGCCCGGGCTGCAATCATCGTGACTGGTCCACCGGTCCGTCGTTGTGCATCCCCCTCCTGGCGCAGGGGGAAGCGTTGGGGATCCTGTTTCTGACCGCGCATGGCCGCAACGGGGCCGCCAGCGGACTGCTCAAGCGCTGGGCCACGTTTGCGACAACCTTCAGCGAGCACATCTCGCTCTCGCTGGCCAATTTGAAGCTCCGCGCCGACTTGCAGATGCTCGCCTTCCGCGATCACCTGACGGGTCTGCTCAACCGCCGCTATCTGGAAGAAACCCTGGCGCGCGAACTCCGGCGGGCGCGGCGCAGCCATGGGAACCTGGGCCTGCTGATGTTTGACCTGGACTACTTCAAGGAGTTCAACGATACGTTCGGGCACCTCGCCGGCGACCGTCTGCTGGCCGCCCTGGGCCGGTTCCTGGAAGGGCATACCCGGGGCGGGGATGTGGCCTGCCGTTACGGGGGAGACGAGTTCCTGCTGATCCTGCCCGACGCGGGGCCGGAAGCGGTACGGGAACGCGCCGAGCAGTTGCGCAGCGGTTTTCGCGGCTTGGACGTGGTGCGCGAAGCCACCGAGCCGCAGCTCACGCTTTCGCTGGGAACGGCATGCTATCCCCATAATGGCGCCAGCCCCACGGCGCTGATTCAGGCCGCGGATAACGCCCTCTATTTGGCCAAGCGCCGCGGCCGCAATCAGGTCGCCGCCGCGAGCGGTCTCGCCGCTTAGCGCGGCAGCTCGCAGATGCCCAGAGCAGAGCGGGCACCCCGGCCGGCAATCGAAGCCCGGCCGCTCACTCCGCATCCGCTCGTTGCGGCCGCGCTCGCGGGACCGGGCGGACATGCCGTATTCTGATGGCCATGGTTCGCATCGGCGCGCATGTTTCCGGCGGCGTCGGGCTCGCCGCCGCACGCGCGGCCGAGCTCGGCTGCGACTGCCTGCAAATTTTTACCGCCAGCCCGCGGCAGTGGCAGGCGAGCCCTGTGCCCGCCGATAAAGCCGCCGCCATGATCGCGCAGCGCCGGCAGCATGCTCTGGGGCCGCTGGTGGTGCACGCCAACTACCTCATCAACGTCGCCGGCGACAATCCGGAGTTTCGCGCCCGCTCGCGCGCGGCGCTGCGTGGCGAGCTGGAACGGGCGCGCGCCGTCGAGGCGGACTACCTGGTTCTTCATCCGGGGAGCGGCACGTTGGATCGCTGTATTGCCGGGTTGCGGGCCGCGGCCGAGGGGTTTGATTGGGGGAGCTTGCGGTTACTGATCGAGAACACCGCGGGCGGGGGCCATCACCTGGGAGGATCCTTTGCTAGCGTGGCGGCCATCCTGGATGCTCTGCCGGAGCTGCCTCTGGGTGCCTGCATCGATACGTGCCACGCCTGGGTGGCGGGCTACGACCTGGTCAACGAGAGCGGCTTTGCCGCGACGCTTCTGGAACTGGATGCCACCGTCGGCCTGGCCCGCGTGCCCGTCTTCCACGTCAACGATGCCAAGGCGGAACGCGGCAGCCACCGCGACCGGCACGAACACATTGGAGCCGGCACCCTGGGTTCGGGGGTGTTTCAACGTCTGCTGAACCACGCGAAACTTCAGGGCAAAGCCTTCATCCTGGAGACGCCCGTGGACGACCCCGCCGATCAGGCCCGCGATCTCGCCGCGCTGCGCGCCCTGCTGCCGAAAGCCAAGGCCAAGACCAAGCGCGTCTAGCGGGGTATTGCTGGCACAATAGTAGGTTCATGGACGAGCGCGACCCGGTCTATCAGCCCAATAGCTTCGAGCCCGCCTGGGCCCAGCGCTGGGCCGAGAGCAATCCCTTCCACGCGACCGACTTGAGCGGCCGCCCGCCCTATTACGTCCTGGAAATGCTGCCGTATCCCAGCGGGGCGCTGCACATGGGGCATGTGCGCAACTATGCGATTGGGGACGCGCTGGCGCGCTATTTGTGGATGCGCGGCTACGACGTGCTGCATCCGATGGGCTGGGACTCGTTCGGTCTGCCCGCCGAGAACGCCGCCATCAAGAACCAGTCGCATCCGCGCAGCTGGACGCTGGCCAATATCGCGCACATGAAGAGCCAGGACCAGCGCTTTGGCTTCAGCTACGACTGGTCGCGCGAGGTGACCACCTGCCTGCCCGACTATTACCGGTGGAACCAGTGGCTGTTTCTGCGTTTTTACGAGAAGGGCTGGGCGTACCGCAGGAAGGGGCTGGTCAACTGGTGCCCGCAGTGCGCCACCGTGCTGGCCAACGAACAGGCGGAGGGCGGCTTCTGCTGGCGGCACGAGGACACGCCGGTCGAGCGCCGCGAGCTGCATCAGTGGTATTTCCGCATCACCGCCTTTGCCGACGAACTGCTGCGCGATCTGGACCGGCTTCCGGACTGGCCCGAACGCGTGCGCACCATGCAGCGCAATTGGATCGGACGCAGCCCGGGCGCCGAGTTGGAGTTCGCGGTCGAGAACTCCCCGGACCGCATCCGTGTGTTCACCACCCGCATTGACACCATCTACGGCGCCAGCGCGGTGCTCCTGGCGCCGGAGCATCCCTTGGCCCCAGCCGGCAGCATGGAACTGCGCGCCCGCCAAGCTCATCTGGCGCCCGGCCAGGAGCCCGAAAAGGAAGGGATCTTCACCGGCAGGTATGCGGTCAACCCCTTTAGCGGGGAACGGCTGCCGATCTGGGTGGTGAACTTCGTGCTCATGGGCTACGGTACCGGCGCGGTCATGGCGGTGCCCGCCCACGACCAGCGCGATTTCGACTTTTGCCGCAAGTACCAGCTCCCCATCCGGGCGGTGGTACAGCCGGCGAGCGGCTTGCCCGACACCCTGGAGTCCGCGGTCGAAGCCGATGGCGTGCTGGTCGCTTCCGGGCCGTTTACCGGCCAACCCAACCGCGCCGCCATGGAGGCCATGACCCAGCGCGCCGAGGCCGAAGGTTTCGGGAAGGGAACCGTCGCCTACCGCATTCAGGATTGGGGCATTTCGCGCCAACGCTTTTGGGGCACACCGATACCGATCGTGTATTGCGAGCGGTGCGGGGTTGTTCCCGTTCCCGACGAGCAGCTGCCCGTGCTGCTGCCGGACGACGTTCACCTGACCGGGCAGGGCGAGTCGCCCTTAGCGGCAGATCCCGCCTTTAGCCAGATTGCGTGCCCGAAGTGCGGTGGGGAGGCCCGCCGTGAGTCCGACACGATGGATACCTTCGTGGACTCCTCTTGGTACTTCTACCGCTACACCAGTCCGACCGACAATACCCGGCCGTTCGATCCGCAGGCGATTCAGCGCTGGATGCCGGTCAACCAGTACATCGGCGGCATCGAGCACGCCATCCTGCACCTCATCTACACACGCTTTTTCACCAAGGCCATGCGCGATCTGGGACTGTGCCAGTTGGACGAGCCGGTCACACGGTTGTTCACCCAAGGCATGATCACCCGCCATGGCGCCAAAATGTCGAAGTCCAAGGGCAACGTGGTGGATCCGGCCGAGCTGATCGACCGTTACGGCGCCGACGCCACCCGCATGTACGTACTCTTCGCCGCGCCCCCGGAGAAGGATTTCGACTGGCAGGATAGCGGCGTCGAGGGCATCCACCGCTTTCTGGCACGGGTCTGGCGCCTGGCTCTCTCGTCCGCTCCCGAAAATCCGCGGGCCGCGGCGGAGGCCGACCGGGCCGTGCTGCGCAAAGCCCACCAAACCCTGCAGCGCCTCACCCACGATTTCGACGGCCGCTGGCACTTCAACACTTCGATTGCGGCATTGATGGAGTTGGTGAACGAGATCTATGCCCGCTCCACGGAATTGTCCGGCGGAGCGCGGCAGGAAGCGCTGCGGCTGTTGGTTCTCATGCTCGCCCCGTTTGCGCCCTTTCTGTCCCAGGAGCTGTGGACGCGCTTCGGTCACACCGGTGCGGTGGGGCTGGAGCCCTGGCCCGGCTTCGATCCGGAACTGGCGCGGGAAGAGGCGGTGGAGATCGTCGTTCAGGTCAACGGCAAACTGCGCACACGCCTGGCCGTGCCCCGCGACTCCGCGCAAGCGGAAATCGAAGCGATGGCGCGGACCCACCCCAAGGTGCAGCCGCTGCTTCCCGCGGGCGCGCGCCCGCACGTAATTTTTGTTCCCGGCCGGTTGTTGAACTTCGTCGTCTCCGGCCCCGCATCCTAAACCATGCCCTCGATCGTCGTTCTCGACTTTGGCGCGCAGTACTCGCAACTCATCGCGCGGCGGATCCGCGAGTTGCATGTACACAGCCTGATCCTGCCCTTCAACGCGTCCTGGCCGCAGATTCAGGCGCAGAATCCCGCGGGCATCATTCTTTCGGGCGGGCCGTCGTCGGTGTATGCCCCGGAGGCGCCGCGCTGCACCCCCGAGGTCTGGACCAGCGGCCTGCCGGTGTTGGGCATTTGCTACGGATTGCAGCTCATGGTGGATACGCTCGGGGGGGCGGTGGAGAACGCCGCCGAGCGCGAGTTCGGACGCGCCGCCGCCACGGTGGATGCCGGCTCGGGCCTGTTCAAGGGCAGCACCGGCGTCGAGAACGTTTGGATGTCGCATGGAGATTCGGCCCAGAAACTGCCACCGGGATTCCGCGTCATTGGGCGTACGCCCACGGCCTTGGCCGCCATCGAGGATTCCGAGCGGCGCTTTTGGGCGGTGCAATTTCATCCCGAGGTGCACCACACCGAAAATGGGCGCGCGCTGCTCGCCAATTTCCTGGAGCTTTGCCAGGTGTCCCGCGATTGGACACCGCGTTCGCTGATCGAGGATCAGGTGGCGCGGATCCGGCACCAGGTGGGGGAGAAGGGAAGAGCGGTCTGCGGCCTGAGCGGGGGCGTGGATTCCAGCGTTGCCGCCACCTTGGTACACCGGGCCATCGGCGATCGCCTGACCTGCGTGTTCGTCAACAACGGACTGCTGCGCAAAGATGAATTCGTAAAAGTGCAGCGGACGATGCGCGATCAGCTCGGTCTGAACCTGTTGGCCGTGGATGCCGGGCCCCAGTTCTTGCGGGCGCTGGAGGGCGTTACCGATCCGGAACAGAAGCGAAAGATCATCGGCAAGGTCTTCATTGAAGTCTTCGAAGAGGCGGCGGCGCCGCTCAAGGCGGACTTCCTGGTGCAGGGAACGCTCTACCCCGACGTCATTGAATCGGTGTCGGTCAAAGGGCCTTCCGCGGTCATCAAGAGCCACCACAACGTCGGCGGCCTCCCCGCCGAGATGCGTCTGAAGTTGATCGAGCCGCTGCGCGAGCTGTTCAAAGACGAGGTCCGCCAGGTGGGCGCCGATCTTGATCTCAGCCCGGAGCTGCTCCAGCGCCAGCCGTTCCCCGGTCCAGGCCTGGCGGTCCGGATTTTGGGCGAGATCACCGCCGAGAAAATTCGACTCGTGCAGGAGGCCGATGCGATTACGGTGGAGGAGATCAAGCGCGCCGGGTTGTACACTCGGCTGTGGCAGTCCTTCGCCGTGCTCTTGCCGGTGCGGACGGTGGGCGTAATGGGCGATTTGCGCACCTATGGACTCACCTGCGCCATTCGCGCGGTGCAGTCGGAAGACGGCATGACGGCCGATTGGGCCCCGCTGCCCTATGAGGTGCTGGCCACCATCTCCAACCGCATCGTGAACGAGGTTTCCGGGATAAACCGGGTGGTCTACGACATCAGTTCCAAGCCTCCATCCACCATTGAATGGGAATAGGCCTCCGAATTGCCAAGTGGCCGGGCGCCGGGGTGGGTGTACCCTGATACGGGGTAGCAATTCTACGTAACCCAGGCGCCATGGCTCACGTCGCAGATGACATGGAAGCGGTCCTGCCAAGTTTGCCGGTAGCTGAAGCCGCCGCGGGCGCGGTGCGCTCCGCGCCGGCGCAGGAGGCGCACTTCACGCTGCTGCGCCGCTGCCAGCGGCACGATCCCGGGGCTTTCGACGAGCTGGTGCGCACGTTCCACGCTCGCGTTTTCTCCACCATCCGGGCGATCTTGCGCAATTCCAACGACGTCGAGGATCTGGCCCAGCAGATATTTACGAAGGTCTACTTCGCGCTCGATAAGTTCAATTTTCAGTCGGCGGTCAGCACATGGGTCTACAAGATCGCCGTCAACGAGTGCTACGACCACCTGCGCAAGCTGAAGGTCCGGCGCTCCACGATTCTGGCCGACCTCTCCGCCGACGAAGCGGCCCGCATCGAAAACCTCGATGTCGCCGGAATGGCCGGCACGGCCTCGCTGGAGAGGCAAGTTGAGACGAGGGAGCTGGCGGAAAAACTTCTAGCCAGAGTTTCGGTTGACGACCGCATCCTGCTGATCCTAAAGGAAGTAGATGGCTATTCGGTGCGGGAAGTAGCGCAGCTATTGGGGTTGAATGAAAATACCGTCAAGGTAAGGCTCTTTCGCGCCCGCCAAGCCTTGATGCAAGCCGTGAAGAGACGGCGCGTTTAGGGGAACCGGTCATGCAGTGCACGGAGTTTATCCTCGCCTTGGAAGACCATTTGGCTTGCCACCCTGGACCTGCAGGGGCCGAGCCGCCACTACGGCTCAGAGATCATGCCGAGGCCTGCTGGCGCTGCCGCGACCGGTGGCACACCGCCGCGGGAAGCCGGCTGCTGCTGGCAGAACTGCGGGAGCCGGCGCAGCCGACGGAGCTGCCGCCATACTTTTTGACCCGGCTCCGCACGGAGATCTCCCGCCAATCCCAGCCCGTCCCGAGGGGTTTCCGCGGCCTGCGCATCGCCGCCCGTGATCTGGTGGTCGCGGCGCTGCTGTTTACCGGGGCTTTGGGTTCGTTTCTTTATAACTTCCAGCGTACCGAACGGCCGAATGCGGACGAGGCCATGGTGCTCGACGTGCCCCACCTCAACCCGGCGCATCCGGCCGACGACCACATCCGCCCGCGCAACGCCGACGTGATGCTCAGCCTGATGAACCCGTAACCGCAATGAGTTCCGACCGCCGCACCCTGGTATATGTACTCCTCATTTTCGTCAGCGGCGCCCTCGTCGGCGGGACGCTGATGAACATGGCCGAGCACTACTTGCTGCACGCTCATCCCGCCAACGAGTACGACATCCGGCAGCACCGCCTCATTGCGCAGCAAATGAGCCAACGCTTGCACCTGGATCCGATGCAGCAGAAGCAGGTGGACACCGTACTGCAAGAGACGCTGGGTCAGTACCAGGATCTGGAATTACATCTGGCGCCGCAGTTCGATCAACTGCGGCAACGTGACCGGGATCACCTCCGGGCCATCCTGAACCCGCGGCAACGGGTCGAGTTCGATAAGATCGTGGCCGAGGTGGACGAGAAATATCCGTTGAACGAACGCCCGGCAGTTTTGTCCCCGGTACCGTGCGAATCCACCGCCACAGCTCACCCCTGAGCGCAGTTTACATAATATCCATTATCAGACGTTACTATATGCGCCGGGCCCCCGGCTTCGCCGCCCGGCTCGCAGACATTGGGGGCGCTCGCGGGGCTGGAGCCCCGCTCCGCTTGCCTCGGTCGTTCAGAGCTGCGCCGGGCCCCCGGCTTCGCCGCCCGGCTCGCAGACATCGGGGGCGCTCGCGGGGCTTCGGCCCCGCTCCGCTTGCCTCGGTCGTTAAGAGCTGCGCCGGGCCCCCGGCTTCGCCGCCCGGCTCGCAGACATTGGGGGCGCTCGCGGGGCTTGAGCCCCGCTCCGCTTGCCTCGGTCGTTCAGAGCTGCGCCGGGCCCCCGGCTTCGCCGCCCGGCTCGCAGACA
>DATNAC010000027.1:0-14423 GCA_035573035.1 Terriglobales bacterium | reverse complement strand
ACCGCGCTCCAGGTCAGGCCGGCGTCGTTGGACTGGTAGAACAAGCCGGTCTTGGACTGCACGATGGCGTACGCCCGGGTGGGCTCGCTGGGGGCGAAGCCGAGGCCGATGCGTCCATAGGGTCCGCGCGCCAAGCCGGCGGTGATGCGGGTCCAGGTGTCGCCGCCGTCAATCGAGCGGTAGAGGCCGCTGCCCGGGCCGCCGTTGTCCAGCGTCCAGGGGTGGCGGGTGACGTCCCACATGCCGGCCAGCAGGATCCGGGGATTGTCGGGCTTCATGGCCAAGTCGATCGCGCCGGTATGGTCGTCCACATACAGCGTTTTCTTCCAGGTCTTGCCGCCGTCGGTGGTGTGGAACACGCCGCGCTCCGGGTTGGGGCCAAAGGCGTGGCCCAACACCGCGACCCACAGCTCGTTGGGGTCCTGGGGGTTGATCACGATGCGGGACATCTGGCCGGCGTTGTGGAAGATTTGCGGCGCGACCTCGGTGAAGGTGGCCCCGGCATCGGGCGAAAAGTAGAGACCGTGGCCGACCATCACGTCATTGCGGATATTGGGCTCGCCGGTGGCCACCCAGACCAGGTTGGGGTTGGACGGGGCCAGCGCAATGTCGCCAATGGAAGCCACCGGCTCGTTCTCAAAGATGGGCTTCCAGGTGTTGCCGGCGTCGGTGGTCTTCCATACCCCGCCCGCGGCCGAACCCATGTAGTAGATGTCGGGCTGGCCGGGAATGCCGACCACCACCGATACACGCCCGCCGCCCTGGGCCGGGCCCAAGTTGCGGAACTGCATCGGGGCGGCGTTGGGGTTCGGGCCGGCGCCGCGGCGCTGCGCTGCGGCGGGCAGGCATAGCGCGGCGGAGAGGAGAACCAGACCGGTGGAGGATATCAACCGTGTAGATGTCATGAATGCGTCTCCTGGATTTGCGTCCGTTACGGGTTGAGGCTGGGCCCGGCGGCGGTCAGCACCGCGGGCGCGGCCGGCAGCGTGACCGGGCCGCCCGCCACCAGCGTCACGCCGTTGTGCGCGAGCGCCAGCTTGTTGAAGGCCACCACGTCGGTCTTCACCAGGGCGTTGTACTCCGCCAGATAACCTTGCAGCTTGACCCGGTCCTGCGCCCAATCGCGCAGATCCTGGGCGTGGGGCATCTCGTTGACGCCGCCGCTGACACGGCGGAAGATGCCGTTGAACTCGGCCGCGAACTCGGTGATGCCACCATAGTCCTCGTGCCGGGGCGCCGGGTTGAACTTATCCAGCAGCGTCACCGCTTTCTTCCGCAGTGCGCCGGCCTGGGTCAGCATGGTGTCGTAGTCGCCCTGGCCCTTGTAGACCGCCAGGTTCTTCTGCACCGCGCCCAACTGCTGCTCCAGGCTGGTGAGCCCGTCGAGCATGCGGTTCATGGCGTCGATGTCGGGCTGCATGGCCTGACCCGCCTTGAGCGTGGCTTCGAGCGCGGCCATATCCACCTTGACCCGCGGATCTTCCTTCAAGTTCACCCACTGTGTCTGGGCGGGGAACCCGGGTGCCGTGACCGTGACCTTGTAGCGGCCGGGCAGGGCGCGCAGGCCTTGGCCGGCTCCGCCGAAGAAGCCACCGCCGCCGCGGCCATTGCTGGGGGGCGCCTTCACCGGCGAGGGATCGAAGTTGCCGCTCCACACCACCTCGTTGACGCCGGCGCGGGCGGGTCCGTGGAGCGTAGCCACGTGCTGTCCCTGCGCATCGGCGACCTCGACCGTGACCGGACCGGTGCTGGTGGTGGGCAGCGCGAAGCCGAACTGCGCCGCCATCGCCGCCATTTGCGCCTGCTCCGGATCCACCGGCTGCGGGGCCGCCGGCCGGGGCGAACGGATCGCGGTCTTCAAGTTGTACTGGATGACCGCGCCCTGCGGCGGCTGCGGCACGCGCACGGCGAACGGATCCTGATTCAGGCCACCGCCTCCGCCCCCGGCCCGGGTGTAGCGGTAGGCGTCAAGGATGGGGAACAGCGTGAAGGGCGCATCCGCCACCTGGGTGTCGGCCATCTGCTCCCAGGGGGTGATGTCGTTCATCACGTAAATGCCGCGTCCGTGCGTGCCCACGATCAGGTCGTGGCTGGCCTTGACGAACTTGATGTCGTAGACCACCGTGACCGGAAGGCCGCTGTGGACCTGGGTCCAGGTGGCGCCGTCGTCGGTGGATTTGTAGAGGCCGGAGTAGGTGCCCAGCATGAGCAAACCCTTGTGGTTGGGATCCTCGCGCACTACGGTGGCGGAGTAATCCTCCGGCAAGCCGGCGTTGATCGCGGTCCAGGTCTTGCCGCTGTCATGCGTCTTGTAGACGTAGGGCTTGTCGTCGTCCATCTCGTGCCGGTCGTAGGCGACGTAGGCGGTGTTGGGATCAAACGGCGAGCATTCGATCTCCTGCAGCCGTCCCCATTCGGGCAGGCCGGCGATGTTGTTGCTGGTGTTGGTCCAGGTCTTGCCCCCGTCGTGGGTGACCTGCACATAGCCGTCGTCGGTGCCCACCCAGATGGTGTCCTTGTCGGTGGGCGAGAGCGAGATGGAGAGAATGGTGTCGGCGGTCTCGGCCCCGGTCATATCCAGGTCGATGGGGCCGCCGGAGGCCTGCTGCTTGCTCTTGTCGTTGCGGGTGAGATCGGGGCTGATGGCGGTCCAGTCGTGGCCGCCGTTGGTGCTCTTGTAGAGCCGGTTGGCGCCGATGTACACCGTATTGGGGTCGTTCGCGTCCACCTCGATCGGCGTGGTCCAGTTGAAGCGCGCCGGCATGGCGTAGACGAAGTTGGTTTCCCCCGAGGTGGCGGTGTTCAGCGGCTTGACATTGGCCGAGACGCCGGTGGCGAAGTCGGTGCGCTGGACGTCGCCCTCCTGCGAGTCGGCATAGAGGATGTTGGCGTCGCTGGGCGCGGGCACGACGTACTCGCCGTCGCCGCCCACCACCATGCGCCAATCGGAGGGCCGCGCCGCGGCCTGCGAGGGGCCGCACCAGCCGCCGTTGTCCTGCAGGCCGTCGCAGATGTGGTAGGGGGTGTCGTTATCCACGTGGATGGAGTAGCCCTCCTCCAGCGCCACGTTGGCGGTATGCAGCCAGTGCAGCCCCGCGTCGTGGGAGAAGTTGACGCCGCCGTCGTCGCCCTCGATCATGCGGCTGGGGTTGGTCGGATCCATCCAGAGCGCGTGGTGATCGGAGTGCAGCGTGGTGCCGGCGGCCGTGGCGGTCTTGCCGCCGTCGGCCGAGTAGGACATGCGCACCGACAGGAAGAAGATCTTGTCGGGGTCGTTGGGCATGACCTCGAAGCGGCTGAAGTAGAAGGGGCGCGAGTTGAGCTGGTAGTCGTCGCTCACCAGGCTCCAGCTCTCGCCGGCGTCGTCCGAGCGCCAGAAGACGCCGCGCTTGGCCTGGATTTCGGCGTAGAGGCGGTCGGGCTGGCTGGGGGCGAACTCGACCGCGATGCGGCCGTAGGGACCGGCGGGCAGGCCGCGGCTGAGCTTCTTCCAGGTCTGGCCGCCGTCGGTGGATTTATACATGCCGCTACCCGGGCCGCCATCGTCCAGGCCCCAGGGATGGCGCACCGTCTGCCACATCGCCGCCACCAGCACGCGCGGGTTGCCGGGCTGCATGCTGAGGTCGATCGCGCCGGTATTTTCGTCCACGAACAGCGTCTTCTGCCAGGTGGCGCCGCCGTCGGTGGTGTGGTAGACGCCGCGGTCGGGGTTGGGGCCGAAGGCGTGGCCCAGCACCCCCACCCAGACCTCGTTGGCGTTGTCCGGGTTGATCACGATCTTGGAGATCTGGCCGGCGTGATGGAAGTATTGCGCGCCGACTTCGGTGAAGGTCTGCCCCGCGTCGGGCGAGAAGAACAGGCCATGGCCGTCAATCACGTCGTTGCGCACGTTGCTCTCGCCGGTGCCCACCCAGAGCAAATTGGGGTTGGAGGGCGCCAGCGCCAGCGCGCCGATGGACTCGGTCGTATAGTGCTCGAAGATCGGCTTCCAGGAGAAGCCGCCGTCGGTGGTCTTCCACACCCCGCCCCCGCCGCCGCCGATGTAGTAGACGTTGGGTTGGCCGGGGATACCCACCACACAGCACACGCGCCCGCCGCCATCCACCGGGCCCAAGGCGCGGAACTGGAGGGGTTGCGCCGGAGCGGCGCCACCGCGCCCTCCCCGCTGCGCCAGCAGCCCTCCGGTGGTGAGCAGCAACGCCAGCGCCAAGCCGGCGGAAACCCGAAAGCGAGCAGCGTTCATAGGCAGCGGTCTCCCGTGGGTGCGACTCTATCACAGCGTGCGCCATTGCGGCCAGTCCCGCCTCGCGCCGCCGCGGCAGCCGACACTACGCCGGTTACAGTACGGCGGCGGCGCGGCCCAGGTTACAGGCCTGTGCCACCCTTTTCCGCCGCATCCATCCCGTTACCGGCTGTAGTAGCTTACCCCAACCCTGCCCACCCGGGGGCTACGCCGCGTACTTTTGCGCCGCCTGCCGCAGGTCCCGCTCCGCCTTGGCCAGGTCCTGCGGGGTCATGGCGGGATGCATCTCCAGGTACGCCCCCAGGCCCAGGAAAAACGGCTCGGCCAACCGCGGAATCTGCGCCGCCTCGGCCAGCTCCACCACGAATAGGCCGGTGCGCTGGCCGTTTTCCTCGTAGAAATAGGCCGCCTCGGGCTTGAGTTCCTCCACCATGGCCCGCAGCGTGCTGCCCAACTTCCCTTCCCGAATCAAACGATTGCCCTGTTCGGTGGGTATCCTCGCCTTCACCAGCATGCGCATAAGTCCCTCCTTGGCCGGCGTTGCCGACCTGGACTGGGATGCTGTGCCGCAAATCCTCATGGCTGCGCCGTTATAGGGAATTCTGGCTCTAAGGCTGGCCGCCGCCCGGTCCGCGCAGCCCGCCCCCACCGGGGGGCGCGGGCGGTCCCCCCGGCACGGTCAGCCGCTGCCCGGGCGCCACCGTCGCCGGGTTGATGAAGTTGTTGTTGGCGGCAGCGGCGTTCACCGGCGCAAACGAGGCCGGCAGCCACAGCGCCGCCGACCGCGTGGGCGGGAGTTGGACCACATGCGGGGTGACGATCAGCACCAGTTGATCCAGCATGGTTTGCCCGCTCTGGGTCGAGAACAACCGCCCCACCCCCGGCAACTGCGCCAGGCCGGGCAAACCCGAGAGCGTCGTCATCTCCTGACGGTCGAAGAGCCCAGCCATCAGCACCGGCTCGCCGTTCTTCAGGCCAACTTCTGTGACCAGGTGGCGATTGCTCAGGATGGGCATGTTGTTGCTCGAAACCCCGGTCAGACCCTTGATGGTGAGATCCACTTGCAGCGTCAGGGCGCCCGACGAGCTCAGGTGGGGGGTGAGTTTGGCGTCCAAGCCCAGGTCCTCGTAGGTAAACGACGGAAACGGCTGAATAAAGCTGCCGTTGCCGATGACCTGGCTGATGGCCGGACTCAGGCTGATGGGCGAGAAGGTGGCGTTAATTATGGGAAAGCGCTGGCCAATTTTCAACTCGGCCGACTGGCCGCTGGTGGCGCGCAAGAGCGCATTCTCCAGGTCGGCGACCCGGCCGGAAGTCGCATTCAGGCTGAGGGTGGCGTTGGGAATCGAGAGCGCCATCAGCGTGGCGCCGCCGCCGAACACCGCAAACGGGTTCTGCAACAATGGCGAGAGGGTGGCCTGCGCCTGGGCCAGCTGCGTGGGCGACAGCTGCCCCGAGTTCAATACCGCGTTCAGGCCGCCCGACTCGAACAGCTGCAGAATCTCCTGTTGCAGGTTGTTGCTGCCTTGCAACTGGGCGAGCAGCGGCCCCAGCGCAAACATCGTGAACTGATCGGGCTCGCCGACGCCCAGCTGCCGCGCCGCCGTGTTCGATAGTTCGGCGATCTTGACCTCGAGCACCACCTGACCCGGGGATTGGTGCAGGTCGAGCAGGAGCTGTTCGGCCGCATCCAACTGCGCCGGCGTGGCGCGCACGGTGATGGCGCGGGAGGCGGTATCGAGCGTCGCCTGGCGGACGCCGAGCATGGTCCGCACCACGTTGGCGATCTCGTTAAGCGCCACGCCATCGCTCACCCAGGGCACATAGAACGTCCGCACCGCCATGGGGGCGACGGTGTGCATTTGATCGGCGGTGTCGAAGTACAGGGTGTGGGCATCGAGCGCGAACCAGTCCACCCCGGCCACGTCGTGCAGCGCCTCCATCGAATCGGCGAAGGTCGCCTTGTCCACGTCCAGCCGCACCGGCCGCGCCGGCACGGCGTTGGCGACGTAGGCCTTCAACTGCCATGCCGCGGCGATCTGGGCGATCGCCTGGCGCACGTCGCCGCGCAAATGAAAGGCGCGCACCCCCGCGGCCGGCTGCACCTCGACCGGCGAGGCGGCGTTGCGCACCCGCAACTCGGTGGAGGTGGGTGGGGGCGCGGCCCGGGGATACGCGGCGGCCAGGCCTTGCCGCGCATCCAGGCTGCCGGGATCGACCGCCAAGGCGGCGCGGTACTCGAGCGCGGCTGCGGCCGCATGGCGATCCATTGCGAACGCGTGCGCCCGCTGCAGATGTGCTAGCGTCGCGCGCTGCCGCAGCACTTCGCGCGCGGCCACGAACTCGGAGTCGTCCGCCTGCCCCGCGGCCGCCTTCTGGGCCAGCAGGAAGGCCTCGTCCAACTTCCCGCGCCGCACCGCATCCCGGGCCTGACTCAAGAGCCGGCGGGCGGCGGCGGGGCCGGGGGGCGCGGGTACGCTGGCGCCGAGCCCCAGGCTGAGCAGCACACTGAGCCCGGCGGCGCCGAGCCAAGAACGGCAGCAACTCACCCTGTCATTATAGTTCCCATGCCGCTGGGGCTCGAAACCGAGGTGCAGTACCTGAAGGGCGTGGGCCCGCGGCTGGGGGAACTGCTGGCCTCGCGCGGCGTGGCCACGGTGGAAGATCTGCTGTACACCCTGCCCTTCCGCTACAACGACCGCACCCAGTTCCGTCCGATTCAGGGTCTGTTGGAGGGAGAATCGGCCACCGTGGTCGCCCAGATACGCACCCTCCACTGGGCCCGGACCCGGCGCGGCATGACGCTTCTCACCCTCAGCGTCGGCGACGGCACCGGGGTGATTCGCTGCGTTTGGTACAACGCCGACTACCTGCGCGACCGCTTCCAGTCCGGCCAAACACTGGCGTTGTTCGGCAAAGTCGAGCGCGAGGGCGGTGTGTTGACGCTGCGGCAGCCCGAGTTCGAGATCCTTGACGCCGCGCCACTGGCCGAACCCGCGGGGGAAGCCGCGCTGGGGGGCTCGCTCAAGCTGGGCCGCATCGTTCCCGTCTACGAGGCGGTGGGCACGCTCACCTCGGGCCGGCTCCGCTTGCTGATTCACCGCGCGCTGAGTGAGCTGCCGGCCGAGTTTCCCGATGCGCTGCCCGCCGAACTGCGCCAGCGGTTGAAGCTGCCCGGACGGCGCGCGGCGCTCGAGCAGGTGCACTTCCCCACATCCGACGTTGCGCTCGATCTGCTGCAGCAGGCGCGCAGCCCCGGCCACATCCGGCTGATCGTCGAGGAGCTGTTTTACCTGCAAGCCGGGCTGGAACTCAAACGCCGCCGGGTCAAACGGCAAAAAGGCGCCGCCATCGGCGTCAACGCCGCCATCCGCGAATCGCTCAAGCGGGTGCTGCCCTTCCATCCCACCGGCGACCAGAAGCAGGCGCTGCGGGAGATCGTCGCCGACCTGTGCAGCGGCCAGCCCATGCGGCGCCTGCTTCAGGGCGACGTGGGCTCGGGCAAGACCATCGTGGCGCTGCAAGCGGCGGTGATCGCCATCGAGAACGGCTACCAGGTGGCGCTGATGGCCCCGACGCAGATCCTGGCGGAACAACACTACCTCTACGCCCAAAAACGGTTGCAGGGCTTCCGGGTCGCGCTGGTGACCGGCGGCAGCGGCAAGAAGGCGCGGGCGCGCACCGCGGCCGCCGCACCGCAGTTGGCGATCGGCACCCAGGCGCTGCTGGAGGGCGGTTTTCAGTTCACCCGCCTGGGTCTGGTGGTGGTGGACGAACAGCACCGCTTCGGCGTGCTGCAACGCTTCCACCTGATGCACAAGGACGCCGACCTTACCGAAGGTTCGGCCCACGTCCTGGTCATGACGGCAACCCCGATCCCGCGCACCCTCGCCCTGGCGCTCTATGGCGATCTGGACACCAGCGTGATTCGGCAGTCGCCGCCGGGCGCCCTCCCCATCGCCACCAAAGTGGGGCCGGCGGCACGCGCCGCCGAAGTCTACGAGTTCGTCCGCGGCCAGGTTGGGGCCGGACGGCAAGCCTACTTCGTTTACCCGCTAATCGAAGAGTCGGAAACTTTGGACCTGAAACCGGCGCTCACCATGTTCGAACACCTGCGCCGCATCTATCCTGAGTTCCGCGTGGGGATGCTGCACGGACGCCTGCCCACGGAGGAGAAGAACGCGGTCATGGAGTCGTTCCGGCGCGGCGAGCTCCAGGTTTTGGTTGCGACCACGGTCATCGAGGTGGGCATGGACGTACCCAACGCCACCGTCATGGTCATCGAGCACGCCGAACGGTTCGGGGTGGCGCAACTGCACCAGTTGCGCGGACGGGTGGGGCGGCCGCAGCCGCGCGGCGCGGCGGGCGGGAGCTCCTACTGTTTTCTGCTCTACGGCGAGCCCTTGGGCGCCCCGGCGCGGCAGCGGCTGGCGGCGCTGGCGCGCACCCGGGACGGCTTCGAGCTGGCCGAGATGGATTTGAAGCTGCGCGGCCCGGGCGAATTTTTCGGCACCCGCCAGAGTGGTCTGCCGACGCTGACCGTGGCTCAGCCGGTACGCGACCGGGAGTTGATGGAGCTGGCGCGGCAGGAGGCGCGGGCCTACGTGGAGCAGGCGGGGGCGGAGGCGCAGCGGCGGCTGGTGGCGCAGATCCAGGCGCGCTGGCAGCGGCGCTACGGGCTGGTGGAGGTGGGCTGAGGGCCGTCTGGGACCACTTTGGGGCGTTTGGCCTCGCTACCGCGAGCTGCCTTGGCGAATCCAATGAACGGCTGGACTTGCGCACTTTATATAGCTCGACCGCCTCTTTACATTATTTGATCGGCAATTAAGGTATATTGGAACGATGCAGGACGTCCCAGGAATTCGCGAGCCGGTGCTCCGGGAGTTGGTCGGGGCTTCCGGCAACGGGATCGCCGCCACAATCGCGGGGCGCAGACCTGGCTTTGCCCTTGTCGTGCATTTGGGCGATTCCAACAAAATTCTGACCACTTCGCGCGGGGCTGTTCGCTTATTTGCCTCCCTGGATACCGCTGGTGCCTTCGTCAAGGACATCGGAATCGAACGCTTCGAGGTTGATATGAGCGACCACCAGCCCGGTCGGCTCCGCGGGGCCCGCCCTGACCGCGCCCTGGCCTTGCGTCGGGCTCGCACTCGCCTTCGGCAACAGGAACTGGAGCTTCGCCCATGAATCCGGAAATCGAAGCTGCCGCGCATGATGATTTTCGCGCTCGGCTCAGCGGTAGCCGGTTCGCGACAATTTTGGCGGACCCTCCGTGGCAGTTCCAGAACCGGACAGGAAAAGTCGCACCGGAACACCGACGGTTGTCCCGCTATGGGACGATGAGTCTCGAGAGCATCCAAAGGCTCCCGGTTCATTCTGTTGCCGCGGATACCGCCCACCTCTACTTGTGGGTGCCCAACGCACTCTTGCCCGAAGGCATCGCCGTGATGGCGGCCTGGGGCTTCCGCTACAAGGGCAACTTGGTGTGGCACAAAATCCGCAAGGACGGCGGTTCTGACGGTCGGGGGGTTGGCTTTTACTTTCGCAACGTGACCGAACTCATGCTGTTCGGGGTGCGGGGCAAGAATGCCCGCACACTGGCCCCGGGCAGGACGCAGGTCAATTACTTATCGAGCCGCAAGCGAGAGCACTCTCGTAAGCCGGATGAACAGTACTCCATCATTGAAGCCTGCAGCCCGGGCCCGTACTTGGAATTGTTCGCTCGCGGTGAGCGCCGGCGCTGGACCGTCTGGGGCAACCAGGCGGACGAAAACTATAGGCCTACCTGGGACACCTATGCAAACCATTCGCGCAGCCGCCAGCAATTGGATTTTCGCTGCGCCGAATGCGACTAGTTTATTGGCGATCCGGCGCCTCCTCGTCACCTTGGGCGACGATGCCGGCAGCTTCGGCTATTTCGACCGCTGCTTGTTCTCGCCCCACTGGCTCAGGAAAATCAACGATCGAGGGGGGCAGACCCAGGAAGACCAGCGGGCACGGATTACCAACGCCACGGTTGGCGCGATCCATCAACTTCTGCCAGTGTGTTGTCGCGGCTCCATATTTGTCAGCGACAAATTGATCGGCCCACGCTTCCCCGAATCCAACCGGGTCCCGATCACGTTCGACGCGCTTTAGAATCTGGTCGCGCTGGCGCGGGGTGGGCTGAATCCCGAGCTGCTTCAAATCTCCTAAGGAATTGACCGCTTCCTCCTTCGCAAACCGCAGGACGGCTTCTCGCAGTTGGTGTTGCAGTTGGGCGCCGCGGGTGACAACCACACCCATGCTAATGGCGCCTTCGGCATGAAGCCGTTTGAAGTTTTCCAGGTCTCGATCGAAAAATGGGTCTTTGTTATTCCATTCGATCTCCAGTGCGATCGTTCCGTGTTCGAAACTTTTCACGTGGTCAATTTGATGGCTGAGCGACTCCTGGATCACTCCGTTGACCGTCTTTGAAATCTCAAAATTGGTCTTGACCCAGCCCAAGTCAGTGAATGCGCGTCGCATCCGCTGAGTAGCCTTGGTCTCGCCCCCACCCGAGCCGATTATTTCGGCGATAGGCATTCGTGTGTCGCTGATCGCGCTCGCGATCTCGGCCGCGGCGTCGGGAAAATCCACTTCAAGGATCGCCTGGGCATGACAGCGGAAGTAAACCTGAAAGCCTCTTGAGTTGAGCTGTTCGAACACACGAACTCCCCAGCCTTCGAGCCCCGATTATGGGCTGGGACAAGGCAGTTCCGCAAATCCCCGTTTGCGCCACCGCCGGCGGAAGATTCTCTACTTTTTTGCTTGCGGCAGGCGGGGGCGGAGGCGCAGCGGCGGCTGGTGGCGCAGATCCAGGCGCGCTGGCAACGGCGCTACGGGCTGGTGGAGGTGGGCTGAGGGCGAGACGGCGAGGCTTAGGCGGCGCGGCGGGGGATGTAGATGTTCTGCGGCCGCGCGGCCAAGCGGCGCATGCGCTGCCAGTCGTACCAAAACTCGCGTCCGCAGTCGAGACACGTGACGTGGGGACGAGGTTGCTCGGCGGCGGCGGCGGGGGAACGCTCGACCGTGGTGATGGGAAAGCTGAGGTGATTATGCGGACAACCCAGAATGCCAAAGCCCATAGTCACTCCCCTCCAGGCGTGGGATGCGGCCTGGCCCGGCGGAGTGGCTTGTGCTCACAATTTATTTTCCCGCCGCACCCGCGCCATGACCCGTTCGTGCAAGGCCGCCGGCAGCTCCGGCAGGGCCTGGCCGCGGAAAACCCGGATGGTTTGCCGGCAGGTGTCCACCAGACTGCGGCACACCGGGCAGCTGTGCAGGTGCGCCTCCAACTCCAGACGGTGGCCCGCCTCCCCGTCGCCATCCAGATAGGCGCTGAGGTGCTCGATTAGTTCTTCACAACCCACTGTCGGCTCCTTTGGCGCGGAAATGGCGCCCCAGCCGCGCCCGCAATTGCAGCCGTGCGCGCAACAACCGCGACTTTACCGCCGATTCGGTGAGCCCCAGGGCCTCGGCGGTCTCCTCGGTAGACAGCTCCTCGACGTCGCGCAACTGGAACACCAGCTTATAGGGTAACGGCAGCGCCTCCAGGCTGCGCTGCAAAATATCCGCCAGCTCCGCACTTTGATACTGCTGCTCGGGATCGGGGTGCCAATCGGCCACCTCGCGCGGCAGATGGCCCTCTTCGCTGGCCACCTCTTCGTCCAGGGATACGGTGTTGCCGCGGCGCTGACGCAGCTTCATGAGCGCCTGGTTCACGGCGATGCGGACGATCCAGGTATAGAGCCGGGACTGCTGCTGGAACTGGTGCAGCTTGGAGTAGACCTTGATGAAGGTCTCCTGCAAGACGTCTTCGGCATCCGGCTGATTGCCCATCATGCGCAGTGCCAGCCGGTAAATGCGGCGCTCGTAGCGCTGCACAAGGATTTCAAAAGCCGCCCGATCACCCGCCTGGGCCTTGCTGACCAGTTCCCGCTCGTCCTCAGGGACTGGTGGGGCGGAAAGCGGGGGGTCGGGGCGAGCGGCCATAACGGAGAATCTCTCTTCATTGTAAGGCCCACCCGCGCGGGGGATGGCGGGCCGGGGTGCGGTCCCCTAGGCTGAGCGGATGGGCGCGGCGGTAGCGGCGGGACCGGAGGCGGCGGCGCTGTTGCGCGGGTTTCTGACCCGGCACGCCAGCGTGGAGCTCTGGGAGGAAGGACAGCGGGTGGCCTGCCTGCGGGCGGAGGATTCGGGGTTTGCGCTCAGCGTCGAGGCCAGCCGCCTGGTTTGCCACTTCTGGAGCGGGGAGGCCAACCTGGTACGGCGCGTGCTGGCGGTGGAAGCGGCCACCGCGGCCCGCTTGCGGCTGCGCTGCCTGCGCATGGGGCAGAGCCAGCCAAGCCGTCTCGTGCTCACGGCCGGCGCGGAGGATGGCGATGCCAGCTTCCGCGACGACTTACGCCAAGCGGTGGTGGCGGCGGCGCGGCGCGACTGGGCGGGCTGGACCTATGAGCCGGGGGGCAGCCGCGCCCACGGACCGGTCCGGATGCTGTTTCGCCGCGGCCATCGGCTCCTGCTCTGCCTCGCGGTAGATGCCCGCCACTCGACCGCCGCCCAGACGGGCGTGCTGGCGCAAGCTCTGAGCTGGGCGGCGCAGGTACAGACCGATCACCCCGAGGACGTGGTGGCCGCCATCCGCCTGGTGCTCCCCGCCGCCGCCCAGGAAAACCTGGTCCGGCGCCGGCCCTGGTTGCGTTCGCCGCCGGACCGGCCCGCGATCGAGGCCTACCACCTCGACCTCTCCGCCGGCCGGCTCGAGCCCGGCGAGGTGGCGGCGGGCAACGCCGCTTCCGCCCTGCGGCGCGCCCCGGCGCGTCCCGAGGACAGTCCCGGAGCGGCGGCCGCCCAGCGGCTGCTCGAGGAAATCCGCCAAATCTGTCCCCAGGCTACCCTCGAAACCAGCGCCGAGGGCGGTCTGGGGTTCCGCTTGTACGGTCTGGAGATCGCGCGCCAGGCCGATACCGAGTTGGCGTTCACGGCACCCTTCACATTTGGGTACGGCCGCGAACGCACGCCGCTGGTGCCCACCGCGCAGCCGGAGCTGCTGCGCCTGCTGCGCCAATTGGCGCAGCAGCGCGTGCCCGGAGGCCGCCGCGCCGATCCGCTCTATAGCCTCTATCCCGAACGCTGGATGGAGCATGTCTTGCGCAGCGACGTGTCGCGTTTGGACGTCCAACTGCGCTCGCAGCCGGTCTACGCCCAGGTTCCGGTGTGCGGCGCCGGCCAGCGCGAGGTGCTCGATCTGCTCGCGCTCGACCGGCAACAGCGTCTCGTCGTGATCGAGCTGAAGGCCGACGAGGACTTGGGGTTCCCCTTGCAAGGGCTCGATTACTGGATCGAGGTCCGCCGGCACCAGCTTGCGGGCGACTTCACCCGGCTGGGCTACTTCCCCGGCGAAGCCATCAGTCCGTTGCCGCCGCGGCTCTGGCTGGTGGCGCCGGCGCTGCGCTGGCATCCCCAGACCGAGGCCGTCACCGGGTGGCTCAGCCCGGCCATTCCCTGCGCTTGCCTGGGTATCAACGAAGAGTGGCGCCACGGCCTGCAGGTGGTCTACCGCAAGGAGATTCATCCCGGCTGAGCATTCGGCTCGCGCTCCGCCGCCAAAGGGAGCTACCATGGTGCGGATTCTATTCCCAATTCGTGGAGGCGCAATGCGGAGGAACGGGTGGCGGAAACTGGCGGCGTGCGGAGGCTGGGTGCTGGCGGCCGGTCTGCTCTTGACCGGACAGAGCCCCCAACCCGCGCTGGCGGGGACATGGCAGGGCGAGCAGGTCTTTCATCGCGGCACCCGGACCACGACCCTGGCCTCGACCTATGTGTTCCAGACCGACGGCGACCATTTCACCGGCCTCGCCGTCAACACCCGCGACCGGCGCAGCATCGTGAACGGCGTGCGCGAGGGCGACACCTTGCACTTTTCCACGCTCAACCCATTCGTGGATAAAGGGCCGACGCAGGACTTCACCGCCCAACTGGCGGACGGCAATCTGACCGTCGAGCGGGTAATCCCCGCCGGGCGCGCCGGGCGCGGCGGCCGCGGCGGACCGGCGCCGGCGCTGGTGCTGCACAAAGTATCGGACGATACCGCTTACCATCTGCCCCCGGCGATGGCCCACGAGCCCTTGCCGCCGGTGCGCACGCTGCCCCCGAACGG
>DATNAC010000026.1:0-6770 GCA_035573035.1 Terriglobales bacterium | reverse complement strand
CAAATACAGGCAGACACTGCCTTCGGTGTGCCCCGGCGTCTCGAGCACTTGGAGCCGGTGGGCGCCCAGCATCAGCTTGGCTTCGCGAGTGAGCTCGCTGTCGAGCGCGACGGCCGGCGGGGGTGGAACCCCAATCCACATCGCCTGTTCCGCCAACATGGCGGCCAGCGCGCGATCGCGCGGGTTGAACCACACCGGCGCGCCGGTGCGGCTCTTCAACTCCGCGGCGCCGCCGATGTGGTCAATGTGGGCGTGGGTAATGAGGATGGCGGTCAGCTTCCAACCGCGCTGCATAAGGCGATGAACGATAAGCTCAATCTGGGCGCCGGGATCCACCACCACGGCTTCGCCCGTGGCGGAGTCGGCAAGAATGGTGCAGTTGCAAGCGAGCGGGCCGACCGGGACGGTATAGCGCTCAAGCACGTCTATTCTGCGCGTGCGCGCACACGGCTTCGCCGCCGGTGCCCGCAATCCTTTCTCACGCTACGCGGAGCACATCGCCCCGCTCCGTTTGGGCTTACTTCTTGGGAGTCTTCGGCGGCTGAGGTTGCGAGGTGTGAATCGGGGCGGCGCCCAAGATGGAACTGCCGTTGGGTTTGGAGCCAACGGTGATGATGGCCAGGGTAATGCTGGTCAGCATGAACAGCACCGCGCATACGATCGTGGCTTTGCCCAGAGCGGTTTGCGCGCCTCGCGGTCCAAAAGCAGTCTGGCTGCCCATGCCGCCAAAGGCCGAGGCAATGTCGCCCGCTTTGCCGCTTTGCAGCAGGATGACGGTGATCAAAAACAGGCAGACCAGGACGTGGACCAGGGTAATCAGAAATGCCACAGAACGTTCCTCTTTAGCTCTTTTTCCAAACTTGGTGCGGAAGGCGGGACTCGAACCCGCATGCCTTGCGGCGCCACCCCCTCAAGATGGTGTGTCTGCCAGTTTCACCACTTCCGCAAAAAATGATTCTAACATGCACCGAGCCCACAGCCTTGCGCGCGGCCCGCCTCTAGTGCTTGGCCGCCTTGGCGGCGGCCAGCACCAGCGAGGCAAACACCTCGGGGTCGAGGCTGGCGGAGCCGACCAGGCCGCCATCCACGTCGGGCTGAGCCAGCAGCGGCACTTCGTTACCGAGCTTGATGCTGCCGCCGTAGAGGATGGTCAGGGCGGCCGCGGCGTCGGGGCCAAAGATCTCCAGCGCGCAGCGGCGCAGAAAGCGATGCGCCCCTTCGGCGATCTCGGGGGTGGCGACGTTGCCGGTGCCTATCGCCCAAACCGGTTCGTAGGCAAGCACACAACCGCCCAAATCCTCGGCCGACATTCCCCAGAAGGCGCGTTCGAACTGGTAGCGCAGCACCAACTCAATTTCGTTGGCCTCGCGCTGGGCCTTGGTCTCGCCCACGCAGACGACGGGGACCAGCCGTGCGGCCAGGGCCGCGCGCACCTTGCGCTGCACGGTCTCGTCGGTTTCGCCGAAGTACTGCCGGCGTTCGGAGTGACCGACGATAACGTACGTACACCCGGCACCCGCAAGCATCGGGCCCGAAACCTCGCCGGTGAAGGCCCCCTCGGACTCCCAATGCAGGTTTTGACCGGCAATCGCGATGTTGCGGCCGCGCGCCGCTTCCACCGCCGCCGGCAGACTGGGAAACGCCGGCGCCACCACGATTCGGCAGCCGTTGGTCGAGGCCGGCAAACGCTGTTCCAGGGCTTGGAAGAAGGCGGCGGCCTGGGCCGCCGTCTTATGCATCTTCCAGTTGGCGACCATCATCGGGGGGCGCAAAGGGTTCATGCGGAAGGGGCCTCGGTGAGTGCGGCAACGCCCGGCAGCGTGTCGCCCGCCAGGAACTCGAGCGATGCGCCGCCACCGGTCGAGACGTGGGTCAGTTTGTCCTCGAGCCCGGAGGCGCGCAGCGCCGCCACCGAGTCGCCGCCGCCGGCCACGGTCACGCCGGGGCAGCCGGCTACGGCGCGGGCCACGGCCAGCGTGCCGGCATCGAGCGGCGGTCGTTCAAAAACTCCCATCGGGCCGTTCCAGAAGACGATGCGGGCGGGGGCGATAGCGCGGGCGAAGGCGGCGCGGGTGGCGGGACCTATATCCATGGCTTTGCCGTGGGCGGGGATCTCGTGAACCACCGTACCCTCCTCGAGCACGTGATCGGTGGGCAGCAGGATCTGGCCGTGCTTCGCCTGTTTGAGCAGGTCACCGGCCGCCGGCACGAAATCGTCCTGCACCAGCGAATCGCCGATCGGTTTCCCTTGGGCTCGCAGGAAGGTGTACGCCATGCCGCCGCCGATCAGCAAGTGATCGGCGGTGCGGGCCAGATGGGAGATAAGCGGGAGCTTGTCGGAGGCCTTGGCGCCGCCCAGGATTACCACGAACGGATGTTCCTTCGCCGCCAGGACGCGACCGAGGTAGTCGAGCTCGCGCAGCATGAGAAAGCCGGCCGCGGCCTCGGTGAAGAAGCGGGTAACGCCGGCGGTGGAAGCATGGGCGCGGTGCGCGGCGCCGAAGGCGTCGTTGACGTAGACGTCGCCCAATTCGGCGAGCTGGCGGGAAAAGCCCTCATCGTTGGCCTCCTCGCCGGCCTGGAAGCGCAAATTCTCGACCAGCATTACCCCGCCGGGCTCGAGCTTGGACGCCATCTCGTTGGCCAGCGGCCCGACAGTTTCGGGACAGAAGCCGACATTGGCGTCGAGCACACGTTCCAGATGCTCGGCTACCGGGCGGAGGGTGTACTTGAGGTCGATCTTCCCCTTGGGTCGGCCCAGATGGGAACACAACACGGTGCGGGCGCCGTGTTCGCGCAGATAGCGCAGGGTGGGGAGTGTGGCGGTGATGCGGGAATCGTCGGTGATCACGCCCTGGTGCATCGGGACGTTGAAGTCCACACGCGTCAGCACCAAGCGGCCGGAGAGATCAAGATCGGCCACGGAGAGCTTGGGCATGGGTTAAACGCCTTTCTCGGCCATGAGCACGACCAGATCACGCATACGGCAGGAATACCCCCATTCGTTGTCGTACCAGGCCACCACCTTGACGCAGTTGCCGGCGACCACCTTGGTGAGCTTGGCGTCCACGATCGAGGAGCGAGGGTCGCCCTTGAAATCGGAGGATACCAGCTCATCCTCCTCGTAACCGAGAATACCCTTCATCGGGCCCTCCGCGGCAGCGCGCAGGGCTTGGTTGACCTCGGCGGTAGAGGTGGGCTTCTCTACGAACGCCACCAGGTCCACCACCGAGACGTTGGGCGTGGGCACGCGCAGGGCGAAGCCGTCGAGCTTACCTTTGAGCGCCGGGATCACCAGGCTGAGGGCCTTGGCGGCGCCGGTCGAGGTGGGGATGAGGTTGATGGCGGCGGCGCGGGCACGGCGCTTGTCCTTATGCGGTAAGTCCAGGATGCGCTGATCGTTGGTATACGAGTGCACCGTGGTCATCGAGCCGGAGACGATGCCGAAAGAGTCCTGAATGACCTTGGCGATCGGCGCCAGGCAGTTGGTGGTGCAGCTCGCGTTGGAGACGATGCGGTGCTGGGCGGGATCGTAGGCTTCCGAGTTCACGCCCAAAACCAGGCTCACGTCGGCGTCGTTGGCGGGAGCGGAAATGATGACCCGCTTGACGCTGCCGCGCAGGTGCTGGCTGGCGCCGGCGTGGTTGGCGAACTGTCCGCTGCACTCGGCCACCACCTGCACGCCCAGCGAAGACCAGTCGAGCTGGGCGGGATCCTTCCGCGACCAGACCGGAATACGGCGGCCGTTGACAATAATGGCATCGTCGGCCGCTTCCACCTTGGCGCTCAGGTTCCCTAAGATGGAATCGTACTTGAGCAGGTGCGCCAGCATGGCGGGAGCGGTAATATCGTTCAGCGCCACGATCTCGAAGCGCTCATCCCCCATCGCTGCGCGGAAGAAGTTGCGCCCGATGCGGCCAAAGCCATTGATGCCAACCTTCAGCGGCATGAATCCTCCTGAAAATCATGGTAACAGGATGCCGTGGCCCGGCTGCGGTATGCTGCGGGTGGGCATGATTACATCCAGCGGAGTACCCTGTTTCGGCGCTGGGGAGGAGTGGGCATAATGGGCGGTTCGGCGCGCCGGCTGCGGGTATGGGTTCTGGGGGGAGCGCTCGTGGCGCTGATTGTGGTGCTGTTCTACCCCCAGGCTTTCAGCCTGCGGCTGGCCCCCAGCCCGGAGAATACCTGGCTGCTGTTCTTTCTCTCCACGATGTGCTTTTTGGCCATCGTGGTGTTGACGTTCGTGCTGGCGCGCCAGGTGGTCAAGCTTTTCGCCGAACGCCGGGCACAGGTACTGGGATCGCGCTTCAAGACCAAGCTGGTGATCGGGGCGCTGGCGTTGAGCCTGACCCCGGTCATCTGCATGTTCGGCTTCACGTACGGCCTGATCAACCGCACCCTGGATAAGTGGTTCAGCCAACCGGTGGTCACGGTACGCGACGACAACCAGAGCATGCTGGCGCTGCTGACCCAGTTCGTCACCGACAATGCCCAGAACGAAGCCGATTCGATCGCCGCCAGCCGCAATGTCGCCGCAGGATTGCAGTTCACCGACGCCGCCACGTTGCAAACCGCGCTGGCCCGGCACCGTACGACCCTGCAAGGTGGGTTCGCGGTCATCTACGACGGACGCGGCCGGATCTTTGCCAGCTACAACCTGCCGCTAGGCTTGCACCCCAACCCGATGGAGGTGGGGCGCCAGGAACTGACCGGCGGCACGTACATGCTGACCGAGTCGCCGCTGAGCAACGGCGGCCGCGTACAGGTCGGCATGCCGATTCCCTCCGCGCTGACCACGCAGATTGCCAACCTGGCCCAAGCGCGCGACCGCTACGCCCGGCTGGCGCTGGATCGGCGCTCCCTGCGCCTTGTGTATATCGGCTATCTCCTGCTGCTCACGATGGCCATCCTCTTTGGCGCCACCTGGCTGTCTCTGCGGCTATCCAAGGCGGTGACCGTGCCGATCGCCGAGTTGGCGGCCGCCACGCAGGAGATCTCCAAGGGGAATTTGGCCTATCGCGTGCGGATTGGCGCCCAGGATGAGGTCGGGGCGCTGGTGGAATCGTTCAACCAGATGGTGGGCGAGCTCGAGACCAGCCGCCGTCAGATCGACGCTTCGCGCCAGCAACTGCAATCGGCGAATCAAGAACTGGACGCGCGCCAGCGCTACACCGCGGCGCTGCTGGAGAACACGCCCTCGGCGGTGATCTCGCTGGACCGGGATTTCCGCGTCGAACAGGTCAACCCGGCGGTACAGCGGCTGTTTGGCCTGCCCATGGCCAAGCCGCGGCAGCTCGAGGAGATATTTGACGCTTCCAGCCGGCGTGAAGTGCTGCACCTGCTGCGCAAGTCGGAACGCTGGCCCCAGGCTACCGGTCAGCTCGAGGTCGCCGCCGGGGGGAGGCAGCTTACCCTCGCGGCTACGATTGCCGCCTTGCCCGCCAGCGATACCGGGCTGGGCGGCCGGCGGCGTTTCGCCGGTTACGTGCTCGTGCTCGAGGACCTGACCGACCTGCTGCGCATCCAGAAGACCGCCGCCTGGCGGGAAGTGGCGCAACGCATCGCCCACGAGATCAAGAACCCGCTGACACCGATTGCCCTCTCGGCGCAGCGCATCCGGCGGCGGCTGGCTTCGGCCGGGTCCGGTGGGCCCCTCGACGTGGCGGTGATCAACGACTGCGCCGCCATGATCGAAGCCGAAGTTCACTCCATGCAACGGCTGGTGGATGAGTTCGGGGCTTTTGCCCGTTTTCCCCACGCGCAGCCTCTCGCCTGCGACCTGAACGAGATCATCGAGAGCGCGCTGCGCAGCTTCGATGGCCGCCTGGACGGCATTGACGTGCGCACCCGGCTCGACCCGCTGCCGGCGCTCCAGCTCGACCCCAACGACATGCGCCGGGTGTTTGTGAACCTGATTGACAACGCCGCCGAGGCGATGCACGGTTCTCCCTTTCGTCGGATCACGCTGGCCACGCAGCACTTGGAGGGCGTCGTCGAAGCCGTGGTGGCGGATACCGGCCACGGGGTTCCGGAGGGCGATAAAGAGCGCCTATTCCTTCCCTACTACTCCACCAAAGAGCGCGGCAGCGGCCTGGGTCTGGCGATTGTCCTGCGGATCATCGAGGAAAATGGGGGCACGCTGCGGGTCGAGGATAACACCCCGGTGGGCGCGCGATTTATCGTGGAGTTGCCCCTCGAGGCCACCGGTCCTGAAGCCGGAGCCTGAGTCCCTAACCGCCGCCGTACCGCGGCGTCTAACCATCCGGATGACGAAAGTGGAGGACGAAAGCGACGCTGTCACGGCAGCGTCGGGCGAGCCGGAGGCGTTCCGCCTTCTGGTAGATCGCTACAGCCGTCGCCTCTTTCGGCTCGCTTACCGGATGACTGGCAACGTACAAGACGCGGAAGACCTGGTACAGGAAACCTTCCTGCGCGCCTACCGCAGCCGCGACACCTTCCAGGCGCGCGCCAATTTCTCCACCTGGATCTACCGGATCTGCGTCAACGCCTCGCTCGACCACGTGCGCAAGCGGCGCGCCCAGCCCATCGCCGAAACGATTGACGACCCCGAAGGCGGCGTGCAGTCCGAGTCCCTGCCCGGAGACACCGCCACCCCTGAACGGCTATTGCTGAGCCAGGAGGCCCGGCGCGCGGTGGAAGCCGCCCTGGCCAGCCTGAGCCCGGTAGAGCGCGCGGCTTTTGCCCTGCGCCACTATGAGCAGCTCTCGATTAGCGAGATCGGCGCGGCGCTGGGATTGCGCGAGGCC
>DATNAC010000025.1:0-11071 GCA_035573035.1 Terriglobales bacterium | reverse complement strand
ACCATCACGCTGATCGCGCGCAGGCCGAAGAAAAACCGCGCATGCTTGGGTTCGCGGTAGCCCGCCTGAATGAGCCAACGCCGGGTTTGGGTGGCTTCCTTGGCCGAGGGCGGCAGGAGTTTCGCGGCCGGTTCGAGCGCTCCCTGGATCTTTTCGGAAAGGCTCGACCGTTCCTTTTCGATCCCCAGCATCTGACGCAGGCGCGCGCCCGAGCCGGACGTGGGCGCCGCCCAGGCTGCGCCCACGGCAAAAAGCGTCGCCGCCACCGCGAGAAACAACGCCAAGCTGATGAGGATCGTCGCCATGTTCACACCTTGATGTCGATGACCTTGCCCAGCAGGTACAGGCCGATAATCTGCAATACCACGCCCGCGGCCAGCATTTCGCGTCCCAGCGGATCGCTGAACATGGGCATCACAAAGTCGTGGCTGAGGACGAGCATGGCCACCAGCATGATGGGAGCCAGGGCCATGAGAACCCACATGGTCATGCGGCCCTGAGCGGTGTGGGTCTTGACCTCACGCATGATCTTCACGCGCTCGCGGATCAGGCTCGAGAGCTTATCCAGGATCTCGGCCAGGTTGCCGCCGCTTTCCCGCTGGATAATGACCGCGATGGAGAAGAACTGCACGTCTACCAGGGGAATGCGCTCCGCCAGATTGAGCAGGCAGTCGCGCAGCGGCAGCCCGAAGCGCTGTTGGTCGAAGACCTGGCGGAACTCGCCGGCGATGGGCTCGGGCATCTCGTTGGCGATGAGTTCGAGCGCGGAACTGGGCGGGTGCCCGGCGCGGCTGGCGCGCACCAACAGCTCGATGGCCTCGGGAAACTGCTGTTGGAAGAGCGCCAGGCGTTTAGTGCGCCGATGCGAGGCCCATCCCACGGGCAGGAGGGAGCCGGGCAATGCGGCCAGAAATCCATACCAGGGGAAGAACAGGATGGCCGCCATCCCGCAGCCCAGACCGCTGGCCACGCAGGTCAACACGAACTTGCCGGGAAGGGTCCGTATGCCCGCCTGTCCCAGCCAATTCTTGAGCTGATCGCCGCGGCCTACCTTGCTCAGCCACTTGTTGAGGGCGGGAATTTCACTCAGCAGGTCGTCCCGGATCAGCGCCAGGCTGGCGCGCGATTGCCGGCGCTCGGCCTGTTCGACCAGTTGCAGGCGTTCGCGCAGCTGCTTCATGCGGTCATCGCCGTTATCCCAGGACATGCCCAGGCCGAACACCAGCGCGGCCGCCATCAGAAACAACGCGATGAGATAGAGGGTCATGGTCTCATACCACCATTACGTCTTCCATCCACTCCGGTTTGAGCTTGAGGCCGGCCGCCGCCAGGCGCTCGGCGCAGTGCGGGCGGATGCCGGCGCCCCGGAATCGGCCCTTTACCGCGCCGCTCTCGGCCAGGCCCATGCGCTCGAAGGTGAACAGCTCCTGCATGCAGATCACTTCGCCCTCCATCCCGGTAATTTCGGCGATGCTCAGGATCTTGCGCGTGCCGTCGGACAGGCGCGAGAGCTGCACCACCAGGTGGATGGCGGAAGCAATCTGCTGTCGGATGGCGCGCTCGGGGAGGTTGAGGTTGGCCATACTAACCATGGTCTCCAACCGTCCCAGGGCGTCGCGCGGGGTGTTGGCGTGAATGGTGGTGAGCGAACCGTCGTGCCCGGTGTTCATCGCCTGCAGCATGTCGATGGCTTCCTCGCCGCGGCACTCGCCCATCACAATCCGGTCGGGCCGCATCCGCAGGCTGTTGACCACGAGCTGACGCTGGCGGATGGCGCCCTGACCTTCGATGTTGGGCGGGCGCGTTTCCAGCCGCACCACGTGTTCCTGCTTCAGTTGCAGTTCGGCCGCGTCCTCGATCGTGATGACCCGCTCATGTTCGGGGATGAAGCCCGACATGACGTTGAGCAGGGTGGTCTTGCCCGCACCGGTACCGCCCGAGATCAACATGTTCATGCGGGCGGTGACGCAGCAGCGCAGCACTTCGAGCATGGCGTGGGTCATGGCCTTGTGCTCGATCAGCTTTTCCCCGGTCAGCGGGGTGGATCCGAAGCGGCGGATGGACATGCAGGGGCCGTCCAGCGCCAGCGGCGGGATGATGGCATTGACGCGCGAGCCGTCCGGGAGCCGGGCGTCCACCATGGGCGAGCTCTCGTCCACCCGGCGGCCTACGCGCGATACAATGCGGTCAATGATGCGCAGCAGATGGGCGTCGTCCCGGAAGACGACGTCGGTCTTGGTCAGCCGCCCTTTGCGCTCCACGTAGATCTGGTCGCAGCGGTTGACCAGGATATCGCTCACCGTGGGATCGCGCAGGAAGACCTCCAGCGGGCCAAACCCGAAGATTTCATCCAACAGGTCGCGCGTGAGCGTGTCCCGCTCGGTCAGCGAGAGAGGCACCGACTCCAGCGAGAGCATGGAACGGATGAGCGAGGTCACCTCCTGGCGGGCGGCCTCGAGCGGCATCTTGTCCAGCTGCTCAAGGTTGAGGCGCTCCAGCACGCGGCGGTGGTAGTCGCTTTTGATTTGCTGGTAGCCGAGAATTTCGAGGGTAGCCATGGTCCTTGAGTCACAATGCGGTCAACGATACGGCCTTAACTGGGGACCTCGCGCACGCGCAGGAAGGGAATCCAGCTTTTGTGTTTTTTGGGCGGCCGGCCCAGAAGGTGGGCGGCAAGATCGTAGTAGCTCTTGGCGAGATCCGAGTCCTGTTTGGTCGCCGGCGGCTGTCCCCGCTCGATCGCATCCACCACCTGCGCGTGGGCGTTGGGCAGCTTCCACAGCACCGGCGTCTTGGTAATGGATTCCAGGCTGGCGAGATCCACATCCGGGGTTGCGGTGAAGCGGTTGAGCACCAGGGCGAAACGCAGCCGTACCTGGGGATCGAGATACTGCCGCACCTTGGCGGCGCTCCACAGCGACACCATGTCGGTCTGGGTGACAAAGAGGATCCGGTCGGCCTGCTCCATGATCGCCGCGGTCAAGCCGTCCAACCGGGCGGAGAGGTCGGCAACCACGAGCGGGTAAGTTTGCAGCACCAACTCCAACCAGGCCGCATGCAAGGCATCGGGGAGGGCGGCCAGGGGCTGGTAAGGCCCGGCCAGCAGCTCCAGTCCAGTCTCGTGCTTGAGCATAAGGCTGGTGAGCATCGCCGCATCCAGGCGGCTGGCGTGGCTGAGCAGATCGCTCAGGGTGAACTGGGGTTTGAGGTTGAGATGCAGGGCGGCATGCCCCAGCGGCGCGGCATCGACTAAGACCACCGGTCCGTCGGCCTGCCGCCGCAGCGCGTGCAGCGCCAGCGCGAGGTTCACCGAAACCGTGGTCGCGCCACAGCCGCCTCGGGCTCCGAGGACGGCGATGAGCTTGCCGCGGCTGACCGGCCGCTGCTCCGGGCCGCGGGATGCCGAACAACGGGTCAGGGCCTCATCGATCGCCGCTGAGCGCAGCGGTGACTCGAGATACTCGGTGGCGCCCGCGCGCATCGCTCCCACGATCACCGCCGACGGCTCCATCGGCCCGACCACCATGACCGCGGCCAACTGCAGTTGGCCGCGCAGCCACGAGATCAAGGGGAAGGCGGCTTCGGGAGAGCCGGCAGGCAGCTCGATCAGGACGGCCTCGGGGGTCTGCTGCTGTACTTGGCGCAATACCGGATCGTTCCCCTGAAATGGCAGCGGCACCGGCAGGGGGCGCCCCGCCATGGTGGCGCGGCCGGTGGCCGCGAGCACCGATTCCAGATGCTGCCGCTGCGACTCTTCGCGGGCAAAGATGGTGAATTTCAGTCCCATGTCGGGTCTCAAATACTTTTCATTGGTGCACCAGGCGCACCGGAATGCCGAAGCTGGCGTTGGTGGCCGCTCCGGGGCCGCCGCCGTTGCCGCCGCCGCCGGCGCTGCACCCGGCGCTGTTGACAAAGTTGGCAATCACCCCGGCGTCGCCATCCACGCTGCCTAGGCCTTGCACGAACCAGTTGCTGAAGCCGATAATCTCCGCCGTGCCCCCGCCGGGCCCAATGCCGCAATCGGGCGGGTTTGAACACCAGCAGTCGTCCCACACTGGCGCCACGATCAGCGCCGCGCTGGTGTCGGTGACGGTTCCGTTGGCGTGTTTGTAGGCGCCCGGGCCCACCCAGGTGTCGGGATTGCTGCCGATCAAGGTACCGATGCCGGCCTGGGTAGGGCCCTTCATATCGCCGTTCAGCGTGGGATACGACGTGCCGCAGGCGGCAATTGCCGGCGAAATTCCACAGTCGGCCAAATTGCTGCCCAGCGAGCACTGGTAGGCCGAGGCCCCATTCGCCCCGCCGTTCGTCAGATCCAGCGAGTAGTACTGGCTCGGCGCGAGCGCCCCGCTGGGGCTGGTGGGGCGGATGGTTTCCAGCGAGCCCAGCATGCTCTTGGCAAAGCTGGTCAGGTTGCCCTGCTGGTCCAGGATGGTCTGCCCGTCGGTGCAGGCTTGTGCCGGCTGCTCGCTGCTCAGGATGGTGTTGGGGATGAAGATCGGGCGCAGGCAAATGCTGCCGGTCGCCTCGGGCGAGGCCTCGGCGGTGGCCGTCGCAGCCAGATCCACATGGAGTATCCCCAGCGCGGCCGCAAAGAATCCCGGAACACCGGCGGCGCCGGTGCGCGAAACGTTGACGGTTACCCGGCGGTTGGTGGTATCCACCGTCACGTCGCCGGCGGCGATGCTGACCGGTGTGCCCAGCACATCGTTGGCGGCCGCCACCGCGATCGCCGCATTTTGGGCGGCGGTGGGTTGGCTGTTGGCCGGCTTCAGGAACGTAAACGCGCCCGCCAGCGCGGCCGCATCGGCGGCGTTCTGGGCGCTGTTTTTGGCGCTGAGGAAAACCCCCACATCCACCGCCAGGGCCGCCATGCCGCACAGGCCGGTCAGCATGAGCGCGACCAGCACCAGCGTCATGCCGGATTGCGCGCGCGGCGCGGCAGCGCCAATCGGCCGGGCTGACATCACGGATGAACCACCTTGGCGCCGCCCTTGCCGTCAAATTGCTCCGAACCGAGGAAGGGCTGAGGCATCGCGGGGCCGCTTGCGGCGCTGTTGGCCGGATGTACCAGATGCGCCGTCACCACCACCACCAACTCGTTCCGGCTCTTGCTGGTGTTCTGGCTCTGGAAGAACTTGCCCAGAATCGGGATCGAGCTCAGCCCCGGCAGCTTCGACAGGTTGGTGGTCAGCCGGTTGTCGAGCAAGCCGGCGATCACGAAACTCTGTCCGTCGCCCAGCTCCAGCTCGGTCTCCGCCCGCCGCGTGCTCAGCGCCGGAATCTGGAAGCCGGAAACGGTCAGCGCGTTGGAGAAATCCAGCGCGCTGACCTCTGGCGCCACTTCCAAGTCAATCGTGCCATCGGGGAGGATGGTGGGCTTGAAGTGGAGGTTGACGCCAAACGGCTTGAACTGAATGGTGACGTTGTTGACCGATCCCTGCCCCTGCACCACGGGGAAGGGGAATTCGCCGCCGGCCAAGAAGCTGGCCTCTTTGCCGTCCATCGCCATCAGGTTGGGCTCGGCCAAAATCTGCAGCAGGTTCCGCTGCTGCAGCGCTTCCAACGTCAGGCCGATATTGGCGGAGGAACTGTAGAGAAAGATGTTGAGCAGGTTGTCGAGCGCGAGCGTGCCGCCGTTGCCGGTCACGCTATTCTGCGGCACCTGCTGCGGTGGCGGCGCGGTCACGCCGGTCGCCGGACCAAACTGTCCGGTGGATACCGTTCCGACCATCCCCTTGCCGGTAGAGAGCAGGTTGGCCCCAAGCTGCGTCACCGCGCTCCGGTCTACTTCGGCGAAACGCACTTGCAACAGCACTTGGGCCGGATCCCCGGCGGCGTCCACGCTGAGGTTATTGACCACATCCTTGCCGAAGCCGGCGGCGACGGCCATGACCTGCTTGGCGCTGGCGGTGTTGGGCATGGTCCCCGTCACGGTCAGGGCGTTGCCGCTGGCGGTCACGCGCAAGAGTTGGTGCGGGTAGAGGCGCAGCAGCTCGCGCTGCAGCGGCATCGGGTCGAGTCCAACCTCCACGGTGTAGGCGGCCGGAACCGCGTTAGCATCCCAGAGCAGCAGCGAGACCTCGCCCGGCGCGCGTCCCTGCACCAGGACCTGGGTGGGCGAAATCACAATCGCCTGCGCGATGCTGTCATCGGTGATCGAAACCCGGGTCAGCGGGACGGGACTCTGCAGCACCAGGCTGTGATGCGGGGTGAGCTGTAGGGCGATGGCCGTGGTGGCCACGGCGCGCGCCGGCGCGGCGGCGGTCGCCGCGGGCCAGGCCGCGGCTGATATCGTCAGCGGCGCGGGTGCCGGCTTGGCGGTGGCCACAGGTGCCACGGTTGGCGGTGGCAGCGCGGCATCGCGCATCGCCAGCATCAGGGCCGCGGGGTCCGAGAGCGCGAAGGCCAAAGCCGGCGCCGGCGCGGTGACGGTCCGGCGCGGCAATTCGATCAGGCGCGGGGCCTCGATGGTTCCAGATTCACGGGCTGCGGAAGTGGCCAGCGGCATCACCCGCACCGGCATGGCGAACGTCAAGGGCGCGAAGCTGCCTTGCAGCGAGGTCAGCAGCTTGCGCGGTGAAGGCGCGGGCTTGGGCGTCTCCGCCACCGCCACCCGCAGCCCGCCCAAGGCGAGCAGCGCCAGCCCGGCGAGAATGCCCTCGATCAGAGCGCGCATGAGATGAATGCGTCGACGGCTCATGGGTGGTGGAATCCTCCGGTCGGAAAATTGGAGACCTGGTGCTTGTCGCCGCTGATCAGGTCCACCGACCACGCGGGCGGAGGCGGCGCGACCTCCCGCGCCGGTCTCTGCCGCTGCACCACCGCCACCGCCCGCGGCTCGCCGCCGTACAGAGTGCCGTTGAGCAAGGGTGGGGTCTTTTGCGCCACCTGGTCCAGCGGGTTGCGCAAGGAAAGTTGCAAGTGGCCGTAGCCTTCGGCCAGCGCCAGCTTCTCGGCGCCGGCGGGGTCCACCAGCAGCGTGATCACGGTGACCGTTTCGGGCTTGCCGTCGGCCTTTTGCTCCAGTTGCTGCCCGGCGGTCAGCACCTGCACATTCGAAAGCAAAGTGATGGTCGTCACCTGGCGCGGGTCATTGTTCTGCGCGGGATTGCCGGTCAGCAGCACGTCCACGTGCGTGCCCGGTATCGCAAAGCCCGCCACCGAGACCACGTCGTTGACCTTCACCGAAACCGCCCGCATGCCCGCCGGGATCAGCGGCGGCAACCCCACCCCGCTGCCGGGTGCGGCGATCATCTCGCCCACGATGACTTGGTTCGGTACCGCGCCCGCGGTGAGCACATGCCCGACCAGCTCCTTGGTGGAGTGATACACGTGCTGGGGCAGCACCGCGGGCGGCACCTGCAGCACGCGCAGGTCGGCTTCCTCCAGCTTCACCCCCGCCGCGAGCGGGTTCGCCGCCGCGACCACCGGCGTGGTCAACACCGGCCTGGCCGCGGTGCCGTGGCGCAAGAGGCGGAACGCCCCGAGACTGACCAGCCCGGCGAACGCCAAGGCCGCCACCGCCAAACCGAGTAGGCGTTTGCGTTTCATCTCAGTAAAAGTTCCTCATCTCGACCGCCGCCCCTAGCGCCATGCTGGAAGGAATGCCGAAGGGCAACTGCGGCAAGTAGCTGAGCGGGTAGTGGTAGTTAATGGATACCTGCGAGGCGCCGATGCACGGGTTGCTGGCGCTGCATGCCCCGCTACCAGGGTTGACGGTCAAGCCCTGGTTAACGGTGATGTCCGAGGTGCTCAGCGTGATCCCATTGGCGGCCGCGTAGCTGATGACCCGGTTCTTCACGTCGCCGGTCTGGCTCAGCTCGCCTGGCACCACCGCCAGCCGCGCCCCCTCGCGCGCGGCATTGTCCAGCACCTGGTGCGCCGATACCACCGCCGCGAATTCGCTGACCACCAGGGTGAGCAGCATCAGGCAGGGCAGCAGCACCGCCAGCTCCACCAATTCGGAACCGGCTTGTTGCCGCCGCGGGTTGTCACGCAGCCTCCGCATCAGTTGGTCTCGTTGCGCATGATGGCGTGGGCGTTCAGTGTGATCCCCGAAACGATCTCGGATAGCAGTGGGGTCACGAATGTGTCGGTATAACTCACGTCCACTTGGCTGAAGCTCGTGGGCAGGCCGCCCTCGCTGACGCTCACCGCCTGGTTCACCGTCACGTCGTCGTCGCTGAGCGTGAGGCCGGCATCGGCAGCGTAGGTTTCCACCCGCGCGACCACGTCGCCGGGGCTGGGCAGGGAATTCGAGCCCGCGCTCGGCATCGCCGACCAGCGCGCCCCCTCGCGCGCCGCGTTGTCGAGGGTTTGCCAGAGGCTGGCGGCGTGCCCGATCTCGACAATCCCAAACAGCACCAGCGCCAGGATCGGGAGCACCAGGGCCGCTTCCACCACGCTCTGTCCCTTCTGGCGCCGCTTTATCGCAGCCACACGGCGCAGGCCACCCCAAGCGCCAATGCCACCCCGAACGGCGCCGTCAGCGCTCCCGGCGTCGCCAGGTTGTGCTCCGGATGGGGGTGCAGCCCCCGCCGCCGCAGACCGGTTAGGATCGCTCCCAGATCGCCGGCCAGGAACGGTAACCGTCCGGACCGAGTCACTTGGACGAGCGCCCCCGCCGCCGCCGCGAGTACCCCGAATTCGACGCTCCACCACCATAAGTGCAGACCTAACAACGCGCCCATGGCGCCGAGTAACTTGGCGTCGCCTCCGCCCATCGCGCCCAACTGCACCAGCGCCGCTCCCAGCAGGAGCCCCAGCGCCGCCGCCGCCAGCGCGGACAGGAAGCCGCCGCCGATCGCGTGCAAGACAAGGCCCCAGGCGAGAGCGGGCACGGTCAGCCATCGTGGAATCCTGCGCCAGCGCAAATCCCAGGCCGCCGCCAGCACGCCCACGCCCAGGGCCAACAGGGTGGCCAGGGTCATGCGCGCGGGGCTTACGAGCCGATGATTTTGCCGGCGATGGTGGTGATCTCGGTCGAGATGTTGGTGCCGAGCAGCGTGATCGCGGTCAGCACCACGGCGGCGATGACGCCGAGCATGATCGCGTACTCCGCCATATCCTGGCCGTTGTCGTCGTTCCACAGGCGAGTCAGAAGTGCAGTCATAGGTTTCTCCCTTGGCTAACTAAGTCGAGCGGCCAGGCCACTCGCGCAGATGGGAATGCACGCCGCGGGCCAAACCTCCGGCGGCGGGCCCTGCCGCCGCGCGCCACGCCGCCAACACCTGTATTTTCAGCGCACTTCGCGCTTGCGGCATTTGTCGCGGAAGCCGCCGCGCGTGCAGGCACTACAACGCGGCGCGGCACCGGGCGCGCGGGCCGACCGCACCTTTTGTGCGATTTGCTCCCAATGTGAGAGTGACTCCTTCATGAAGTCAGTGAATCAATGCGGGCGCGGACGGTTTGCCGCGTCCGGCGGAATATGGTACAGCTAGGAGCTATGCGAACCCTGCATCGCGTTCTCCTCTTCGGCTGGGCGTGTGCCCTGCTGGCGCCCGCGGGACACGCCCAGGATTGGGCCAAGGCCCGCGTCGAGCAATCCCCGCGTCACCGCGAAACCGTCACCATCCAGCACGATGGCCGCTCCCTGCAGGCCTTCGTGGCCTATCCCGAGGCCAGTTCCCGCCGTCCGGTGGTGTTGGTCATCCACGAGATCTTCGGCTTGAGTGACTGGGCCCAGGAAGTCACCGACGAGTTGGCCGCCGCCGGCTACGTCGCCATCGCCCCCGACCTGCTCAGCGGCGCCGGCCCCAACGGCGGCGGCACCGCCAGCTTGGGCGGCCAGACCGCCGTCGGCCGCGCCATCAACCAATTGCCCAAGGAGCAGATCACCGCCGACCTCAACGCCGCCGCCGACTGGGCGCTCAAGCAGCCCGCCTCCAACGGCAAGCTCTACGTCGTCGGTTTCTGCTGGGGCGGCGGCCAGAGCTTTGCCTTCGCCACCCAGCGCCAGAAACTGGCTGCGGCGTTCGTGTTCTATGGGGTTCCGCCCGCCAATGACGCCATGGCCCGTATCTCCGCCCCGGTCTTCGGCTTCTACGCCGGCAACGACCAGCGCGTCAGCGGCACCGTGCCCGCCACCATCCAGGCCATGAAGGACCTGCACAAGAAGTACAGCTCGGTGATCTACGACGGCGCCGGCCACGGCTTCATGCGCGCCGGCGAACAGCCGGACGCCACCCCAGCCAACGCCAAAGCCCGTGAAGCGGCTTGGGCGAAGATTACCCAAGTGATGGGGCGATAGCGGCTACTGCGAGATCACCATCTGCGATTGACTGGACATCGGCAGCGTGATCGGGCTGATGAAGGGGATGCTCAGGGTGTAGCTGTACCGCACCTTTACGTTGACCGTGCTTCCCGGACTGTTGTCCGGACTCCAGGTGGTGGTCACGGTCAGTCCGGCGCCCGCGATTCCCGGGGGTGCCAAGCCCTGCACGTAAGTTGTGAGGTCGTCGGCGCTGGCTGGGCAGGCTGAGGTCCACCCGCTGCAGGTGGCTCCGCGCACCAAGGCGTAGCGCGAGGCCATCTGCGCCGCCCCGGCCACGAAATGATAGGCATACAGCGCCAGGCTGCACTGCACCACCGCCAGCAGCAGGGTCACCGTGACGCCAATGGTCAGGGCAAACTCCACCAGCGCCGAGCCATGGCAATGCCGCTGCCGCCGTCCTCGCGTCTGCCGGCGAAACCTCATCACTCGACCAGTATCGCCGCCTTGATAGGCGACCCCCCCGGCAAGGAACTGTAGTCGTCCTTCAGCCCGGCGGAGCCGTTGATGGTGAGCGTGTCCGCCACCAGGATGCTGTAGCTGCCCACACTGCCGCTGCCGTTGTCCACAATCCGCCCCGAGGGAACGTAAATCGCGCCGTTCATCTGCGCCGAGGCGCTGCCGTTGATGGTCAGGGTGGAGCTGTTGCCGGAAGCCTGGTAGACCAGGATGCCGGCATAGCTGCCGCTGCTGGGCGCATTCAGATTGGAGCTGCTGTTGCCGTTGAAGGTGACCGCGCCCGCGGCGTTGTAAAAGGTCACGCCATTGCCGGTGACCGTAGGAGACCCATTCATGGTC
>DATNAC010000024.1:0-7345 GCA_035573035.1 Terriglobales bacterium | reverse complement strand
CGCTCCGGTTTGGCACCTCGATGTCGGCTCATCGCATCCTGGAGCTGTAGAAGGTTCCAAGGGTTAGGCTGTTCGCCTATTAAAGCGGTACGTGAGCTGGGTTCAGAACGTCGCGAGACAGTTCGGTCCCTATCTGTTGTGAGCGCAGGAGATTTGAGAGGGTCTGTCCTTAGTACGAGAGGACCGGGATGGACGAACCTCTTGTGTTCCAGCTGTCACGCCAGTGGCACGGCTGGGTAGCGAAGTTCGGTCGGGATAAACGCTGAAGGCATATAAGCGTGAAACCTGCCCCAAGACGAGATCTCCCAATCCCTAAGGGATTCAGAAGGCCACAGGTAGACCACCTGTTTGATAGGCGGGGTGTGTAAGGCTGGTAACAGCTTCAGCTAACCCGTACTAATCGGCCGTTCGGCTTCTCACGGATTCATTCGCGGCAGTGCCGGGCTCCAGGGCCCGACACGGTCGCTGCTCCCCGCTTCCGCCCGCGTGGCGGAGGCAACGACGTGAAGTGTCGGGGCGAACCTGCCCGGCTTCACGCCCAGGGGTGGCGAGCCCGCAATCCCGCTTGAAAGTTTGGTCTTTGCCAGCCGCTTTGCTTCGATTGTTGTCAAGTTTCCACCGTTTCCGGTGGCCATAGCGAGGGGGTTCCACCCGTTCCCATCCCGAACACGGAAGTTAAGCCCCTCAGCGCCGATTGTACTGCCAGGGTAACTTGGTGGGAGAGTAGGACGCCGCCGGATTAATTTCGCAGCCATCGCGCCCGCTCCGGGCTTTGTCCCGGGGCGGGCGTTTTGGTTTTGCGGGTACAATCGCCGCCATGGTTTCCTTGCGAAGAATTGCGGTGGTCGGTCTCCTGGGGGTGATGGCAGCGGCCCAGACCCGGGTGGTGTTGCTGGGCACCGGATCGCCGAATCCGGATCCGGATCGTTCGGGACCGGCGGCGGCGGTGGTGGTCAACGGTACGGCCTACCTGGTGGACGCGGGACCAGGAATCGTGCGGCGGGCGGCGGCGGCGGAGCGCGCGGGGCAGCCGGCGCTGGCGCCCACCAAGCTGACCCGGGTCTTCCTTACGCATCTGCACAGCGATCACACGCTGGGCTATCCGGACTTGATTTTCAGCCCCTGGGTGGTGGGGCGGAGCCAACCGCTCCAGGCGTACGGGCCGCGCGGGTTGCAGGCGATGACCACCGCCATTCTCAGCGCTTGGTCGGAGGATATCGCGATGCGCACCGAGGGACTGGAGCACGCCAACAAGACCGGCTACCAGGTGCGGGTGCGCGAGATCGCGCCGGGCGCGATCTACCGGGATGCCAACGTGACGGTCACCGCATTTGCCGTACATCATGGTTCCTGGCCACAGGCATTCGGCTACGCCTTCCAGACGCGTGACCGCCGCATCGTCTTCAGCGGCGACACGGCGCCCGTGGCGGCGGTGGCGCAGGCTTGCCACGGCTGCGACCTGCTCTTTCACGAGGTCTATAATCCCGAGGGCAAATTCCCGCCGGCTTGGCGCACCTACCTGCGCTCGTTTCATACCTCCTCGAGCGAACTCGGGGCGATCGCCGCGGCGGCGCACCCGAAGCTGCTGGTGCTGTACCACCAACTCTTCGAAGGCGAGCCGCCGGAGGAGCTGCTCCAACAGGTGCGGCAGCATTATGCCGGCGCGGTGGTCTCGGGGCGGGATTTGGACGTTTACTAGCGCACGCGGTAAATGCGGGCGTCGGCGGTCGAGAACTCGAGGCGCCACCCAGGGCGCGGGGTCAGGCGGAAGCCGGAGAACTCGGAGCGGACATCCACCACCTCGGTTATGCCCTGTTCCGGGAGGCGATCGAGCGCCTGCGCGATGGTGAGAGGGCCGAGGGGTTGTTCGCCGTAGGGGCCGCGGATCACCTGATAGGGCCGGTGGAGGTAATAGGTCAGGACGCTGGGATCAAGCAGCAGGACGCTGCCGGGATCGGGTTCGGCGTTGAGAAAGGCGAGGGCGCGGGCGTAGGGTACTTTCCGGTCCCATAGCCGCTGAGCGGCGGCGGGCGAGCGGAGCGAGGCGACGCGGCGGGCGCGCACGCCGCCATCCCAGGCGACGACCCCGGTGCCGTAGGCGAGCGAGGCGATGACCGTCAGCCAAGCCACGGTGCGCAGCGCCAGGGGGCCGCGCCGCAGCAGTTCCCCGCCGCCGATCGCCGCCGCCACGATCCACACCGCGGCCACCGGCATCAGGTAGCGGAACTCCTGGTCACTGAGAAACCACAGCAGCCCGAGGATACCCGCCCAGGTGAACCAGAACCGGGTTTGCGCCTGGCGCCGGAGACGGGCGATTGCGGCGGGGAGGAAGGCGAGCGGCACCAGGCCGATGCCGCCGGCGCCGTGGAAGAGGTTGGCGGCATACGTCAAGTGAAAGGGCAGGAGCAGCAGCGCGAGGGGGCCGCGCCCCATGCCGGCGCCGCGCCTCACCATGTACTGCTCGAAGGCGTGCACCGCCGCGGGGGGGAAATACCTGCCCGGCCAGTGGTTGCCCGCCACCAGAGGCAGCGGATACACGGGGGCGAGGAAGACGATGGCGTTGCGCAGATACCAGGCACCGCCCACCAGCAACGCGGTGGCGGCAAACAGGCCGAGGCGGCGCCAGCCGGGGCGTCCCCCGGGGAGGCGGTCGCGCACCAACCATAGCGCCATCACCGTGCCGGCGACCAGGATCAGACCGGTGTACTTGATGCCGACGCAGAAGCCGGCCAGCGCGCCGGCCAGAATCCAGTGCGGGCGCCGGGAGGCGGCCCAGGCAACGCGGGCGGAGGCCAGGGCGAAGGCGGCGTAGGCCACATCCACAAAGGGGCGGGTGGCGAACTCCATCACGCCGGGCATGGCGGCGAGCAGGGCCACCGCCAAGCCCGCGGTCCAAGCGTCGCCACCCCAATTGCGCACCAGGCCCCAGACCTGGCGCAACAGCAACAAGGCGAACAGGAGCGCGACCAACTCGGCGCCGCGGACGTTGGCGAGTCCGGTCACCGCGCCGAAGAGCGTTTCGACCAACGCGGGATAGGTGGTGGGGAAGTTGTCGTGCAGCGCGACGATATGGTGCAGCCGCAGCCACTGAAGCGGGCCCACCAAATGGTAGGCGACGCCGTCCTCGCCGATGTTGCCCATGGGGGGCACCAGGGCGTCAAGTCCGAGGTAGAACAGGAGCGGCAGCGTGAGCAGGATCCAGTTGCGGCCCTGCTGCCAGCGCGGCCAGCGCCCGGCGGTTCGCACTTGGAAGACGCCGATGGCGGCCAGCGGGAGCAGCAGCACGAGCAGCATGCCGCGGCTCCAGAAGAGCATGCCGATCAGGAAGAGCCCGACCCCGAGCGCGCCCATGCCGCAGAGCTCGCGTACTTCGGGCGCCAGCTCAGGCGGGGCGGCCCGCATCATCCATCCGCCCACCGTGTGGGCCGCGAGAGCGAGCACCAGGACGGCGGCGAGGGCGGCGGCCCATGCGCCGATCAGCGCGGCCGTCATCGTATACCCAGCGCGCGCAGGGCGCTGTGCAGCAGCCCGGCGTGGAAGACGACCTTGGCGAGGTAGAAGCCCAGCAGCGTGGCGATCCACGCAAAGTGGACGGCGGCGAGCCATCGCCGCGGCCGAGCCGACGGCCCGCTGGCGGTCTGGGCCTTGGGGGGAAACGAGGAGGACATGGCTGGCTAGTGCTGACCGGCCGCGACCGCCGCCGATCCCGCGGCGGCGATTTGAGCCAGCAGTGTCTTCACCGCCGCCGCCAGCTGCGGATCCTGGCCGTCGCGCCAAGAGGTCACCGGGTCGGCGACCGCGACATCCACCGGGCGGGGATGGAGCTCCATATCCTTGCCGTTGTGATCGAGGATGCGGTCGGTGGGCATACGCACGGTCGAGCCGTCAATCAGGCGGGCCGAGGAGGTGAAGATAATCCATCCGGCGGTGGGCTCACCCACGACCTTGCCCAGGCCCATGGTGCGGTAGCCTTCGGTGAAGTCCTCGGAGTCGGAGAGGGTGTTCTGGTTGGTGACCAGGACGGTGGGCTTCTCGAGGGCGCGCTGGCCGAGGGCGACGCGCGCCGGACCGGCGGGGAAGCCGCGCGGGATCATGGTGAGGTACGGCCGCCGGGTGAGCACATCGAGCGCGTAGGCGTTGACGAAGCCGCCGTTGTTGTTGCGCACGTCAATCACCACGCCCTTGCGGGTGAAGTTGGTGGCGTCGAGGTCGAGGTAGAGCTTGTCGAGCGAGGCCTGCGACATGTCGTTCATGTGGATGTAGCCCAGCGCGCCGTGGCTGAGCTGGTCCACCAACTGGCGATTGTGTTCGACCCAGGCCTCGTAGATCAGGTTCTTGCCGGTGGCGGCGTTCACCGGTTCGAGCGAGACGGTAGCGGGGCTGCCGCCGCGATCGAGCGTCAAGGTGAGTTTGTGGCCGATGGTGTCGTCGAGCACCTGATCGAGGTTCGAGGCGGCGTCCAGCGTGGCGCCGTTGACGGCGGCGAGGCAGTCGCCCGGACGCACATCGGCGAGCGCGGCGGGGGAGAGGGGCACGACCTCGGTGACGCAGAGCCGGCCGCCGGTTTCATATTGGGAGCGGTCGAAGAACAGACCGAGGTGGCCGGTGGAGCTGCGCCGCATACCGCCGCCGGAGATGCCGGAGTGCGAGGAGTTCATCTCGCCAATCATCTCGGAGAGCACCAGGCGGAGGTCGTCGGGGGTGCGGGCGCCCTCGACCACGGGGGCGTAGCGGGCGTGCACGTCATCCCAGTTGGCCCCGTTCATGGCGGCGTTCATGTAGTTATCGCGCAGGTAGCGCCAAGCCTGCTCGAAGACCTCATTTTTTTGCTGGTTAAAGTTGACGTCGAGGTCGGCGGTGACGGCGACGGCGCGGGGCTGGCCGCCGGCGACGGCCACGTGGCTGATGCGGCCGGCCTCGAGGAAGTAGATCTCCTTGCTGTCGGCGGTGAACTGGATGTCGCGCTTGGCGGTGGTGGTGGAGGTAAGCTGGCGGGGCGCGCCGCCGGCACCGCCACGTCCGCCGCGGCCCCCGCCCGCGGCGTTGAGACGGGCGACGTCATCGAGCGAGTAGAGATAAATGTTGCCGCCGGCGCCGCCTTCGCTCGCGATGTAGGCCAGCCACTTGCCGTCGGGGCTGATGCGCGGGCCGCGGGCATCGGTCATGGGGAGCAGGCTGAGCCGCTCGGAGATGCCGGGATAGAGGATGTGGGTGGCCGGCGGAGGTGGCGTGGCGGCGCGTCCGCCGCGGCCGGCGCGTTCACCGCTGGGCTCGGTGGTGAAGAGCTTCTGGAACAGGTCTTCGCGGAAGATCGGGGTATGGGGTTCAAGATCCACACGGGCCAGGCGGGTGGGTTCGGTACGCTGGCCGGTCTGGAGCAAGAGGTACTTGCCGTCAGGGCTCCAGCATAGCGAACCGCTGTTGGAGTTGGGCAGGAAGCTGACCTCGTGGCTGTCGCCGCCGGCGGCGGGAACGACGTAGGCGTTGCGGAAGAGTCCGTCCGCGCTGCTCAGATAGGCCAGGTACTGGCTGTCGGGAGACCAGGCGAGGATGCCGCCCTGGCCGAGCGGAGGGCGCTCGAAGTAGCCTTGCGCCAGCGGGTGGGTCTGGCCGCTTGCGGTGTCCATCGCCAGCAGATCGCGCACGCCGCGCTGGAAGGCGAGCCATTTGCCGTCGGGCGAGAACTCGAGGTGGCTCTCGTCGGTATCACCCTGGGTGAGGGCGCGCTCCTTTTCGGCGACGAAGTCGTACTCGTAGATGTGGTCGTGGCCGGTGCGGTCGGAGATGTAGACGATGCGGCGGCTGTCGGGCGACCAGTGCAGGTCAAACTGGAGCTTGCCGGTGTGGGTGAGGCGCAGGCCCGGGCCGCCGGAGTCGGCGCCCACGGCAAACACCTCGCCACCGGCGACGAAGGCGATTTTCTTGCCGTCGGGCGAAACCGCCATGGTGTCCACGGTATTGAGGCTGCGATGCTCGACGCCCGGCCCAGGGGGCACGCCCTCAAGGTGGATGGGAACCGCGGCGGCACGGCGGGTCCTAAGGTCGAGACGCCAGATGCCGAAGCCGCGCTCGAAGACGATGGCGCGGCCGTTGGCGGCGATGGTGGGGAAGAGGACGCGGCCGCCGGTGAAATGCGTGACCGCGCGCGGCGTGGCGCCGGTGGCCATCTGCCAGATGTTTTCGGGACCGTCGCGGTCGGACATAAAGTAGAGGTCGCGGCCGTCGGGCGTCCACATCGGCCAAATCTGCTTGGCGCCGCCATCCACGATCTTGCGGTAGGTCATGGTGGCGGGGTTCAGATTCCAGATGGCGGTCTGGTCGATGTGAGACTCGCCCTTGCGCCACCACTGCGAGAGCGGCATTTCGCCGCCGGCCACGAAGGTCACGGAGCCGTCGGGCGCGGCGGCGGCGTAGTACTCGCTCTCGTACCGTTCCGAGGTGACGATCATGGGCGTGCCGCCGACGGCGCGGACGCGGTAGATGTCGTTCATGCCGCCGACGTTGTGGCTGCTGGAGCTGAAGTAGATCCACCGACTATCGGGCGACCAGGCGTCGAGAGCGTCCATGCCGTCGTCGTAGGTGAGGCGGAGGAGGCGTCCGGTGGCGAGTTCGTAGAGATAGATATCGCCGTTGCCGGTGCGTGTGGAGTCAAAGGCGAGCCACTTGCCGTCGGGCGAGTAGAGCGGGCGGGACTCGGTGGAGGCGCTGGAGATCAGCAGGCGCGCGGCGCCGCCGGATGCGGGGACGGTCCAGATGGCGCTGCCGGCGACGAAGGCGATCTGGGAGCCGTCGGGAGATAGCGCGGGCTGGGAGAGGGCGTGCTCGGGCGCGGGGACGGCGGGGGTGGAGGAAGACGTCTGAGCCCAGAGACAGCCGGAAGCCAAAAACGCGACACCGAGCGCGCGCAGAGGACGATAGACCATGGTGAGCACCTCCACCGGAGCCAAGCTCCGCGCGCCATTATAGCCTTTTCCTTCCTTGATGCGCGTGGGCGCCCGGCTTCGCCGCCCGCGCGCGTGCGCCTGGAGAGCGCTGGGCGGCTCGCGCCGCTCCGCGTGTCGCGGTGGCGCCGGTTTACGCCTACTGGCCGCCGCCGGTGCCGGTCAGGCGGAGGCGGTCCTGGTTGTCGACGGCTTCGCCGAAATCGCGGAAGGAGGCGTAGTTGGCCGGCTGGATTAGGTTCGACTTGAGATCCAACAGGCGGTTGAACTGGATGGTGTCGCCGCTTTGGGTGCGGGTCTGGGAGAAGGCGGAGGTGAAGCTGCCGAACGGATTTTCGAGCTTGGCGGGCGGAGGCAGGGCGGCGCCGCCGAAGCGGCTGGGCAGCGTCAGGGTGACCTTGGAC
>DATNAC010000023.1:0-7733 GCA_035573035.1 Terriglobales bacterium | reverse complement strand
CTTGTTGGCTTCGAGCACGAACTCCCGCATGCGGTAGCCGCCCGGAAGCGGAAGGATCCACGCCTACTCCCCGCCCCCGGGGTTCTCGACCACGCCCGCATACGTCGTTTGCGGTTCCGGCTTGATGGTCACCGGCTGGCTGTAGGTCTGGCCGTCCACGGTGAGGCGCACGGTGAAGTCGCCGGTGGCCGGTCCGGCGGGAGCGCGCCCGCCGGCGCCGCGTCCGCCGCGGCCGCGCGCGCCGCGGCCACCCGCGGGAACAGGCGTGCCCTCCGGCGGCGAGCAGGCGTCCCGGGCGGGCGTGCCGCCGCCCCGGCGTCCACCACCGCCGCGGCCCGCGGCCGCGCCCAGCGCGAAGCGATGCATGCCCGCCGCCGCCGAGGGCGGCGGCGCGGGTTGCATCCAGATGAGCTGCACGTTGGCGGTCTCCGGGTCGGGCTCGACCACCGGTGCGTCGCTCGCGGCGCACGAAGTTACCCGTCCGTTGCCGCCCACCAACTCCAGCTTGAGCGGCCCGCTCGCGGCGTGTTGCAGCCAGTAGTACACGACCACGCCCGTGGGCGGGTTCGGGAGCTGCACCTCGTCCTGGGGAATCGGCGTACCGCCGCCGCCCCCGCCGCCAGCGGCAACGGAATCGGCGGGCTTGAACAGGTAGGCCGACGCCGCCGCGATCTCGCTTCCCTGCCGCGCGATCTGCCGCAGCGGCGTCATGTTGTCGAGCACGTAGAAGCCGCGGCCGAAAGTGGCGATATCGAGATCGTTGCCGTGCGCGATCACGTCGCGCACCGACACCACCGGCATGTTGTTCTGCAGCGACTGCCAGTGCGCCCCGTCGTCGAAGGAGACGTACAGGCGCAGCTCGGTCGCGGCGTAGAGCAGCCCCTTCTGCACCGGGTCCTCCTTGATGGAGTTGACGAAGGCGCCGTCGGGGATGCCGTTCGCGATCATCTGCCAGTTCTTGCCGCCGTCGTTGGTGCGGTAGATGTAGGCGTGCTGGTCGCCCAGACGGTGCCGGTCCACCGAGGCGTAGGCGGTGTTCGCGTCGAAGTGCCCGGCCTCGATCTGCGAGATCTTGCTCCAGGCGGTCAGCGCCGGGGGCGTGACGTTGTCCCAGCTCGCGCCGGCGTCGTGCGTTACCTGGATGTTGCCGTCGTCGGTGCCAATCCACACCGTGGGCGCGTTCAGCGGCGACGGGCTGATGGTATAGATCACGCCATAACGGTTCTCGTCGTGATTCGGCCCCAGCCCGGTCATGGGCTCGTCCATGTCCTTGGCGGTTAGCGGATCGAGGTTGGCCGGGGTGGGAGGATTGAGCCGGGTGAGATCGGGGCTGATCTTCTCCCAGGTGTGGGCGCCGTCGCGCGAGCGGTACAGGAATTGGTCGGAGGTGTAGAGGGCATTGTCGGCGGTCGAGATGACCGTGGGCAGCGTCCATGTCTTGCGCGCCGGATCGGTGGAATCGGCCGCGGCCGCGCCCCGTCCCCCGCCGCCGCCGCCCCGCCCGCCGCGGAACTGGTTGCAGCTGGTCTGGCGCGAGTAGAGGATGGCCGGATCCTTGGGATCGGGCACCACCGAGTTGCTCTCCCCCCCGGCACAGATGGGCAGCCAGTCGCGGAAAGTGATCACGTTCTCGCGCGTGGACGCCACCGCCGCGCTGGCGGCGCCGCTATCCTGCTGCGGCCCATAGAGCCAGTACGGATCGCGGTTGTCGGCCGAGAGGTGGTAAATCTGCGCTGTGGATTGGTTGTACCAACTGCTCCAGGTCTTGCCGGCATCCACGCTGACCACGGTGCCCTGGTCGCTGCTCAGCACCATGCGGTTGCCGTCCTTGGGGTTGATCCAGAGCTGGTGGTAATCGTCGCCGCCGGGAGAACCCTTCAGCGGGGTGAAGTGCTTGCCGCCGTCGTTGGTGACGAAGGTCGCGGTGTTGATCACGTACACCTTGTCCGGGTTGACCGGGTCCACGGCCAACTGCTCGAAGTACCAGCCGCGTCCCCACAGACGGTTTTCGCTGTTCACCAGCCGCCAGTGCTGGCCGGCGTCGTCCGAGGTATAGATGCCGCCGCCGGTGGGCGCCGCGTTGGCGGCGGCCCCGCCCCCGCCGCCGCCCGGTCCGCGGGTGGGCGAAGGCATGCCCAGGTCGTCGATCGAGGCCCAGAGCTTGCTCGGGTTCGAGGGCGCGACGGCGATGCCGATCTTGCCGACGAAATGGTCGGCGGGGAGTCCGCCGCCGAGCTTGGTCCAGTGATCGCCGCCGTCGCTGGTCTTATAGAGGCCGCCGCCGGGCAGGTTGGTGGGCGCATACACCGACCACGGCGGGCGCCGCGTGGCCCACATCGAGGCGTACACGACGCGCGGGTTCCGCATGTCGATGGCGAGATCCACCGCGCCCACGTCATTCGGGTGGTCGGGATTGCGCAGCACCTGCTTCCAGGTGGCGCCGCCGTCGAGCGAGCGGTACACGCCCCGGGTGGGGCTGGCCTCGTAGGGATTGCCGAGCGCGGCGACATAGACGCGGTTGGGGTTGGCCGGGTCCACCACGATGCGGCCAATCTGGCTGGAATCGGTCAGCCCGATCGCATTCCATGTCTTGCCCGCGTCGGTGCTCTTGAACATCCCGATGCCATAGGAGTGCTGGCTGCGGATGTCCGGCTCGCCGGTGCCGACATAGATAACGTTCGGGTTGGAAGGCGACACCGCGATCGCGCCGATGGACCCGATGGGGATGCCCTGGTCGCTGATCGGCTCCCATGTGCGGCCCGCGTCCTGCGTCTTCCATACGCCGCCGCCCGCCGAGCCGAAGTAAAACGTATCCGGCTGGCTGGGATTCCCGGCCACCGCATAGGCGCGGCCGCCGCGCAAGGGACCGACGTTGCGCCACTGCAAGCCGGCCAGCAGGCTGGCGCTATACTGGCCCCCGCCCGGGCTCGACTGGCGCGGCGCGATATGCCGGAATCCGACTAGGCCGACTAGCAAGAGCGGGGCAATGACCAGCAGCGTTCGGCGCCACATGTGCATGGGATCAATCTCCTGTAGGGATGCGTCGAGACCGGGCGCATCCGGACTCGAACTATATCCAAAAGCTAGTCCGTAGTACAGCATTCACCGAGTTGACACGCACGACATTGCAAGGCGCGTGTTAGCATTTGGCCGTGAGTCGCCGCAAGACCGCTCGCATCCTGGTCGCGCTGGGCGCGCTGGTTCTGCTCACCAGCGCCGCCATTCACTGCATCGGCGCCTATCCCGGCCTGTCCGCCACGCTGCGCGCCTCGAACCTGCAACCACCCTCTCCGGACGCCCTGCGCGCGGTCTTCCTGCTGGCCGGCTGGGATTGGGTGATCGTGGCCGCGGTCGTGCTGCTTGCGCTCCGGTATGAGTCGCCGCTCAGCCGCCCCCTGGTACTGCTGTGCGCGGTGGCCGTGCTGGCCGAGGCCGGTCTGACGCTGGCCTTCCTCGGCCTGTTCATCGGCACCATATTGCTGGGCACCGGCGCGCTCCTGCTGCTGGCCGGCGGCCTGGCCATGGCGCGCCAACATTCCTAAGCAAACGCTGGAGTCTCCTCTGACATCTCAGTAGCGAGCGCCGGTTCCGGCGCTCCCGGAGGGGTCCTATGTACTTGGCTCTGGCAATCATCTTTCTGATCGCGTGGCTGGTGTGCTTTGTGGCTCTCCACGTCGTGGCCGGGGCGATTCACCTTCTGCTGGCGCTGTTTGTGATCCTGCTCATCGTGCACTTCGCCCGCGGCGCCTCACGGGCGGCCTGACGCCCGGCGGTGTATGCTGGGCTGGCATGGGACCGGCGGCGACGCTTCCCAATTCTCGAAAGTCCCGAGCCGGACTCAAGTACCTGGTCCGCCCGCTCGCTGCCTTGGTCGCCCTGGTGGCGTTTTTCTTGCCGGCGCTGCGGCTCGATACCAGCGGCATGCCCCGGCCCATCTGGACCACCGCCCCGCGTCCGGATGCCGCCTGGCAGAACCGGACCTGGAGCAGCGCCGCGATGCTCCCGGCCGGCTGGGCGGCGCTCCGCGGCCGCTCCAGCGATTTCGCCGCCGGCATGGACAATCTCGACCAGGGACATACTCTCGCCTTCGCCAGCCACCAAGGCGTCACGCGGGTGAGCGGTATCTTCCGGCTCGGGCCCTACGTCCCGCTCGCCCTGTTGGCGGCCGCGTTCTTCTTCGGCATCGCCATGCTGCTGACTCTCCTGCACCGACCGGACCTGGCGACATTGGCCTCCGCCACCGCCCTGGGATGCAGCCTGTATGCCGTGGTGCCGTTGATCTGGATTGCCGCCGAGGTGCGGTCCCAGCGCGCCCTGCTGTTCTCCTACGGCACCGTCGTCTCCATCGGCCTCCAACTCCGGGCCGGCCTCTTCTTGTTGCCGCTCGCCCTGCTCGCCCTCTGCCTGCTGCCGGGCGCTCCCGCACCGGAACAACGATAAGGGCGGATCACTAAACTTTTGATGGGCGCGGGCCCCAGCGCGGCTGGGCAGCATCGGCTTGTCGGTGCAGGCGGAGCGGCGGGCGATCACCAGATTCATCCTGGCGCGCAATGCCTGGGGCCAGGGCTTTGCCACCGAAGCGCTGACCGCCACGGCACTCCCGGCAGCCCAGCCCGAGGAGGAGGTCCGCGCGGTCTCGCGGCGGGTGCGGAGCGCGCTGCGCCGGGCGCTGCCCCAGGCGGGCGCGGGCGCGCGGGCAAGGTTCCCTTTATATCATGCCGGCGGAAAATAGCCCCGCAGACACGGATCACGGTCTGCTACACTCACAGGCGCCCTACCAGTTACCCCCGCGAAATCCCGCCGCCAGTAAGGAAACTCCCCATGCGCCGTTCCACTTCGACCGTCCGCCGCGCCGCCCTCGGCACTCTCGCACTCTGTGCCTGCCTCCTGGCCGTCCTGGTTCCCGCCACGGCCCAAGTAAGCTTCGGGGGCGCCCAGCGCACCCTCTCCGGACCGTCGCTGAATCAGCCGAAGGCGGTGGCCGTAGACGCGAGCGGCAACGTGTTCATCCTCGATATAGGCACGGAGGAGTTGCTCAAGGTCACCCCTGCCGGCACGGTAACCACCCTGGCCAGCGGCTTGTTGAATCCCACCGCGGTGAGTACCGACGCCGCCGGCAACGTTTATTACGGGGACGTCAGTGCGGGAACGATAAAGAAAATTACCACCGCCGGCGTGAGCACGACCATTGCCAGCGGGCTGTCGATTTTCTCAGGCGTCGCGGCGGATGCTCAGGGGAACGTCTACGATGTCCAACAGGTCTCCCCCGCTCCCCCGACCAGCGAGGTTCGCGAATTCCCCGCCGGCGGCGGCAGCCCGGTGACGCTGAGCACGGGCACCTTCACGCTGGGCGGTAGCGGGGCTCTCGCCGTCGACGGCACCGGCAACCTCTTCATAGCTGACACCGACAACGCCCGGGTGTTGGAGCGTTCCTCTTCCGGCGTCACGACGCAGATCGCGACAACAGGTCTCGTTGCTCCGTTACATGGCATTGCGGTGGATGCGTCCGGCAATCTCTTCATCTCCGAGTCCAATCTCAACCGCATCGTCGAAGTGCCCGCCGGCGGCGGGGCACAGCGCGTCCTGGGCACGGGAACCAATCAACCGCTCGGGGCCGCCACCGACGCCGCCGGGAACCTCTATGTTGCCGACGCTTTCAACGCGCGCGTTCTCGAGATCCAGCCCAACGCGCTCAACTTCGGCTCGCAAGCCTTGAACAGCGCCGCCGCCACCTATAGTCTGATCTACAACTTCAGCAGCGCCGCCACCCTCACCGGCGCCAGCGTCGTGACCCAAGGGGCCACCGGCCTGGACTTTGCCCCGGTCGCCAGCGGCACCACCTGCGCCGCCGGCACCTTCGGAACCGGCACCAACCAATGCATTCTCAATGTCAACCTTACCCCCACTGCCGCCGGGACCCGCTTGGGCGCCGCCACGCTGGCAACCAGCGCGGGCACGCTGATCACCACCTACCTCTCCGGGATCGGCAGCGGGCCGGCGGCCGCCTTTGACCCGGGCGCGCCCACCGAGATCGCCATCGCGGGCGCGCGGAACCCGCTGGGCTCCGCGGTTGACGCTTCCGGCAATCTGTATGTGGCCGACAACTCCGCCGATGCGGTGTTCAAGGTCAGTCCCGGCGGTTCCCAGTCCACCCTGGCCTCCGGGCTGAGCCAGACGCCGCTCGCCGTGGCCGTGGATGGCGCCGGGAACGTCTACGCCGCCACCGGCAGCGTCGTGACCGAGATCCACGCCGACGGCTCCGCCCAAACCTCCCTCGGCAGCGGGCTGACCACAACGTACGGGATTACCGTGGATGGAAGCGGCAATCTATATGTCGCTGACATTGCGTTGGACAGCTCTTCCCGTATCCTCAAAATCGCCCCGGACGGCACCCAGACCACCCTGGTGGGCACCACCCAGACGTTCGGCGGCACGGTCCTCAATAGTCCTTACAGCCTCACCCTCGATCCCTCGGGAAACCTGTTCATCGCCGATGGGAATAACGCCCGCGTGGTCGAGCTTAGTGCCGGGGGCGCGACCTCAGTCGTCGTGTCTGGCCTGGAGCAACCGGGCGGCGTGGCCACCGACGCCGCCGGCAACCTGTATATCGCCGATACCGACCACAACCGCATCCTTGAACTCCCGGCGGGTACGACCACTCCGATCACGCTGGTATCCAGTTCGCAGACGTTCGCGGGAACGTCACTCTCGATTCCCTCCGGCGTGACCGTGGACGCAAGCGGCAACCTGGCCATCGTGGACAACCAGAACAAGCGCCTGGTCAGGCTCGACCGGCAGGACGCGCCCGCGCTGAGCTTCTCGGCCACCTATGGCGCCAGCAGCCCCGCCCAGACCGTGACCGTGAACAACATCGGCAACAGCCAACTGACCTTTACCGGCCTTTCGGTACCGGCCGGGTTCGCGCAGCAGAGCAGCGGCGGCACTGACTGCTCGGCCACCGCGGCGGTGGCGGCCGGCTCCTCCTGCGCGCTGCAACTCGTCTTCACCCCCACCACGGTGGGAACGGCCTCGGGCAGCGCGCGTCTGACCGACAATACGCTGGGGACCGCCGGCACCAACCAGACAATCTCCCTGAGCGGCACTGCGACCGCGGCGACGATCACCCCCAGCCTGATCGGAGCGGCAAACAAAACCTACGACGCCACCGCCAGCGCTACCCTGTCCGCCGCCAACTACAGTTTCAGCGGCCGCATCGGCAGCGACGACGTGGGCATCACCAACCCCACCGCGGGCGCCTACGCCAGCACCGGCGTCGGCACCGGCATCAACGTTTCGGTTTCCGGCTTGTCCCTGACCGGCACCGCGGCCGCCAACTATCAGCTCTCGTCCTCCTCCGTATCGGGACCCATCGGCGCCATCACCGCGGCTACCATCACCCCCAGCCTCACCGGCACCGTCACCAAGACCTACGACGGGACCACAACCGCCGCCCTCGCCTCCGGCAACTACAGCTTCACCGGCAAGATCGGCTCCGATGCCGTCGCGCTCAATAACCCCTCCAGTGGCTCCTACGCCAGCACCGGCGTCGGCACCGGCATCAACATCTCTGTTTCCGGCTTATCCCTGACCGGTGCCGCTGCCGCCAACTATCAGCTCTCGACCACCTCCGTCTCGGGAACGATCGGCACCATCACGGCGGCTACCATCACCCCCAGCCTCACCGGCACCGTCACCAAGACCTACGACGGGACCACAACCGCCGCCCTCGCCTC
>DATNAC010000022.1:0-3352 GCA_035573035.1 Terriglobales bacterium | reverse complement strand
GCATTCACATTGAGACCATCCGCGAGTGGGCGGTTTCCGAGACGGGGCTGCACGTCAAGGCGGTTCAACCGCAGGGTTACGCCAACGTGATTGCGCACTTGTTGGCGCACCTGGACGCCCAGCAACAACTGGCTTCGCGGGCGCAAGCACCCCTTCCACTTCAATCCGTTTAGTTTCCCCAACGTAAGCGCCCGCGGAACGCGCCGCCGTATGGCGGCCACCTGCGTTCCTCCGGCCGGTTGGGGAGCGGCGCGGCGCCGGGTTGCGGGCCCGGCGCCGAGGGGCGGGCACGCGCTGGGGCGCGCGTGCCCGCCCAGCCGCGAAGTCACGCACCGCATGCGAGGACCATCCCCTATGGATCAAGCCAACGAACCGGCTGCCGCCAGCGAGGCCGCCATTATGGACACCGCCGGCGCCGATGCCGCTATCGAAACTGCCGCACCCGCATCCGGGAGCGAGCCCATCGGCCCCGCCGCCACGGCCGAAAGTGTGCGTGCGGCCGATCCCGTCGCCCAAGCGGAAGCGGTGGAGATCGAATACCCGGAAGAGGTGGAGGAACAGGAGGAGCCGGCGGCGGCCACGGCCGCCGATGCCGCCACCGAAAGCGATGCCACCGGGCGGCTGGGCACCAGCATGCTCACCCGCACGCTCAAGGAGAACCCCGAGCTGGCCCAGGCGGTCGAAGCCAACCCGCGGGTCAAGGCGCAACTGTACCAGATGGCGCGACGCTCGCAAGAGCTGGCGCAGTACCAGGAGCTGGTCCCCAGTCTGGGGCGGGCCCGCGCCGCGGTGGAGGCGCAGCAGTCGCTGGAGTCGTATGACAAGGCGTACTTCGGCGACGACCCGCAACAGTTCTGGCGCGGCCTCTATGAGGCGGGGCGCGCGAGCGGCGCCTACGAGCGCAACGTGCAGTTCCTGCACAAAGTATTCCTCGACCGGATGGAGCAACAGGCTCTCCGCGAGGGGAGCGAAGAGTTGGGCCAGGCGGTGCAGTCCATCAGGGAGACCCTCGGCTGGGGAAACAGCCGCAACGCCCGCTCCCAGGCGGAAGGTGGACGGCAACGCGCGGCGGTGGAGGAGACGAACCTGCCCCCTCAGATCCGGCAGCGGCTGGAGCAGGCGGACCGCGAGGCCCGCGAGCTCGAGCAACTCCGAACCCGGCGGAGCGATGAGGAACGGCAGCAGCACGAGCGATTCCTGGACGAGACCACGCAGCAGGTCGGGCGTGACCTGCGCGCCTTCGTGGAGGGCCTGCTGGCCCCGGCGAAGCTCTCGGACTACGACAAACAGAACATTACGCGCGACTTCATCGAGTCGGCCGCCCGAATCGCCAACCAGGACAAGGTGCACAACGCGGCGCTGGAGGAGATCCTGCGCGCCGGCGGGAACACCCCGGCCACGCGCCAGAAGTTGGCGGCGCGGTCGCTGGCCTGGGCGCGGCAAAACGGGCGCGACATCCTGGAGCCGATCTTGCAGCGGGCGGGCGCGGGGCTGAAGCAGCGCCAGGCGCAGCGCGAGGCGATCCGTTCCCGGGCGCGCACCGAGCCGGCGGCGGCCGGCGCGCCGGCGGCGCCCACCCAGCTCAGCGCCCGCGACCTGATCAAGCAGGCCGAGGGACGGTTGGGGCGGCGGCTGAACGACCGCGAAATTCTGGAGTTGGCGTAGACCTCTCGTCTGAACGATGGCCCCCCAACGCCAAAAGCTTCGGGGGCGGGCCCTCTGACACGGAAACTTCAGGGGGCAGGAATGCCGGGTCGGGCCCGGCAGAGTCGAGGTTATTTGTGGCATTGCAGAACTCCCAAGTGGTGGCTTTGCAGCTCGAGAAGGTGCGGCCCAAGCTGCCCATCCTGTACGAGCGCGACGACACCTTTTTCAGCCTGATCCAGAAGCGCGACGTGGAGCGGGTCTCGACCCGTACCGCGCGCATTCCGCTGCAAGTGCAGCCCGGCGGGGCGTTCGGGTACGCCTCCTTCGACGGCGGCGACCTGGGCCGCGGGTCGGGCACCAGCTACGACTTCGCCCAGATCACCCCGGTGGGCATCCGCTTCGCGGTGGAGATCACCAAGTTGGTGGAGTACGCCACCGACGCCAGCGACAAGGCGGTCGAAAACGCGGCCAAGCGCAACGTGGCGGACGCCATGAAGCAGTTCCGGCGCGACCTGGACGCGTCCTTGCAGACAGCGGGCAACGGGGTATTCGCCACGGTGGCGAGCGTGGCCTCGCCGGTGATCACCCTCAGCAACACGCCGTTCGGGGCGCGGCTGCTGCACGAGAACCAGAACGTGCAGATCTACGACGCGACGCTGACCACCAACCGGGGCACGGCCACAATTTCCAGCGTGACCAAGAGCCTGGGTGGAGCGCAGACCATCACCGTCAACGCGGTTCCGGGCGGCACCACCGCGACCGACGTGGTGGTGGTGGACGGCGTGACGGGAGCGTCGCCGACGTTCATCTACGGCATTCCCTATCACCACAACACCTCGACCTCGGGGACTTGGATGGGAATCAGCCGTTCCAATCCGTACGCGGTGGCCAATGGCGTCAACGCCAACGGCGCGGCGCTGACGCTGCCCCCGATCCGGCTGGCATTCAACCAAATCCGGCAGGCGATCGGGGTGGACTCGCTGGGCTCGTTGTTGTGGCACGGCCACCCGGCGCAAGTGGCGGCCTATGAGGAACTGGGCTTCGTCATCAGCGAGATCGAGAAGGGCGGATCCAATCAGGATCTGGATCTGCTCTTCCGCAACAAGACCATGGGCGGCGTGAAGATCAAGGAAAACGTTCACGCCGACACCACGCGGCTCGACCTGGTCAATCTCGAGACCTGGGGCCGGGTGGAGTGGCTGCCGATCGACTACTACGAGGTCGGCGGCTCGACGGTGTTCCCGGTGTACGGGGCCTCGGGCGGCATCGCGGCCAGCTACCTGTTCTACCTGGTGACCGGCGTGCAGTTCTTCGTGGACAATCCGCGCGCGGTGTCATCGGTGACCGGGCTGGCGCTGCCTTCCGGTTATTGATGGACGCGGGCCCCGGCGCGGCTGCGCCGCGTGGGTCCCGGGGCGATTCATCTGACGCGGGCATCGGCTAGGCGCGCGATGCCCGTTCTCATTCCGGGGATGCGGCCGGGGGGCCGCATCCCACTTTTTTCAGGATCGCGGGAGGTGAGTGATGGCAGTGAACGTACAGATTTTGCGAAAAATTGGCGCGTGCGAAAACAAGCAGGCGCAAACGGATTGGAGTGGCCCGGCGATCGATCCCTGTCCGGCGCCGGCGGCGTTCTTGTGCGAGTCCTGCGGGCGGATGCTGTGCGGCAGCCACGCCGGCGGTCACTGGCACGCGGCGGCGGATG
>DATNAC010000021.1:0-17096 GCA_035573035.1 Terriglobales bacterium | reverse complement strand
GAACTGGCCGATAATGCTGTCCGCGGTCGCCATGCCGAAGCTGTCGGGCGCCGTCCACTTGTCCCGCCGCGATCGCCGCAGCGCCTCCTCGATCTGGTCCTCGGCCACGGTCAGCATACCCGGGCGCGCCAGGGCTTCGATGGCGTGCTCCTTGTAAGCAGGGTAGAGCTTCTCAAAGGTTAAATAGGGGATCTTGGCCGAGAGATCCTGCTCGCCCGGGCCGGCCGACTTGCGCGGCGCGAATACGCCGATCAGGCGGAACGTGGTGCCGTTGATGGCGAAACTCTGCCCCACCGGATCCTGGCCGGGGAACAGCGCGTCCGCCACCGAGTGACCGACGACCACCACGTTGTCGCGGTGATCGTTTTCGGCCGCGGTGAAGTAGCGCCCATCCTGGATGCCCTGATTGGTGGCGTCGGGAAAATTGGGCTCGGTGCCGGTGAAATCGAGGCCGTCCACTTCGTGGCTCTTCACCCGGGCGTTGATGCTGCCACTGCCCGGCGGCCCGAAGCCGTTGTCGGGCAGCACCTGCGCGCTGATCGCCACGCAGGCGCCGCAATCCTCCCGCACCGCGTCGATATCGGCATCGCTGAGCGGCTTCCGCATGCGCTCCTCGCGCGTCAGCCGCCCAATATGAATCCCCGGCGCAAATTTATAGACGAAGATGCTGTTGGTGCCGAAGCTCTCGAGCTGATCCACCACCGTCTTGTTCATGCCGGTGAGGATGCTCCCGATCGCCATCAGCGTCACCGTGCCCACGAACACGCCCAGAATGGTCAGCGCCGAACGCAATTTGTGCGAGCGCACGGTGTCGAGAGCCAGCGTCAGGTTTTCCTGCAGACTGGACGCCATGGTCTATGCCTCCGCCCGCAGCGCGGTGATGGGGTCGAGTTTGGCCGCCTTCTGCGCCGGGTAGATGCCGAAGAAGACGCCCACCACCGTGGCCAGCACCAGCGCCGCCAGCACCGCCAGCCAGGGCAGGGAGAAGGGCAGCGGCGTGACCGCGCCGGCCAGCAGCGTAAATCCGTAGGCCAGTCCGACCCCCAGGATGCCGCCCACGGCCGAGAGTACCGCCGCCTCCACCAGGAACTGCGACAGGATGTCGCGCCGCCGCGCCCCCAGCGCCTTGCGGATGCCAATCTCCCGCGTGCGCTCGGTCACCGCCGCCAGCATGATGTTCATGATCACGATCCCGCCCACCACCAGGAAGACCATCGCCACGCCGACCATCACGCCGGCGATGACACCGGTCAACTGGTGCCACAGCGTCATCAGCGAGTCGGCGCCAATCAGGCCGAAGGTGTCCTTGTCCTCGTACTTCAGATGGCGGACGCTGCGCATCTCCATCTCGACCTCGTCGGTCACCGCCGGCAGCAACACCGCCGATGGCGCCAGCACCTGCACCCCGACCGAGTCCTGGGTCCCGTACATGCTGCGGTAAATATCCAAGGGAATGTCCACGAAGCTGTCCTGCGACTGCCCGAAGACGTTGCCCTGCGCGCTTGCCTGGCCCACCACCTGGAAGTCGTGGCCGTCCACCGTGATCGTCTGCCCGATGGGGTTCACTCCGGGAAAGAGTTGATTGGCCAGGTCGGCGCCGATGAACGCCACCGGATTGCCCCGGGTCTCGTCGTTGCTCGAAAGGAACCGCCCGGCCAGCACGTCCCAGTTCGATACCTCGATCGAGTTGGCCGTGGCCCCGATCACGGTCACGTCGGTCATCGAGTGGTTGCCCGCCTTCAGGTTGGTGCCGGAGGTGCGCTGCTCGCTCGCCGCCGCCAGCCGCGCCAGCCGTAGATGGTCGCGTAAATACTCGTACTCCGCCAGCGTGATCGGCTTGTTGCGCTTCTGCGCCTCCCGGAACTGCTTCTGGTCGGTCATCTCTTCCAGGCTGAACTGGTTGACCGAGACGATGTTCGAACCCAGCCGGGCAATCTTTTGCCCGACGTACTGGTTCACGCCTTGCACCAGCGACACCACCGCCACCAGCGTCCAGATGGACACGATGATGCCCAGCAGGGTGAGGAAGCTGCGCAGCTTATGCGACCACAGCGTGTCCAGCGCCACCCACATGGCCTCCCTTAGTTGCATGGAGGCTCGGGGCGGGACTGCCGCAGCGCCAGGCCGCGCTTGGTGGGTTCGTCGCGCGCCACCATGCCGTCGCGGATGTAGATCACGCGGTGGGCGAATTCGGAGATGTCGGGCTCGTGCGTCACCAGGACGATGGTGTTGCCCAGCGTCCAGAGCTTGTCCATCAGCGCCATGATGTCGTTCGAGGTGGTGCTGTCGAGGTTGCCGGTGGGCTCGTCCGCCAGCAGGATGGATGGGTTATTGATCAGCGCGCGGGCGATGGCGACGCGCTGCCGCTGCCCGCCCGAGAGCTCGTTGGGACGGTGGGTGCGCCGGTCCACCAGGTCCACCTTCTTTAGGGCATCGAGCGCCCGCTCCGCGCGTTGCGCCGCCGGCACGCCGGCGTAGATGAGCGGCAGCTCCACATTGTGGAGCGCGGTGGCCCGGGCCAAGAGGTTGAAGGTTTGAAAAACGAAGCCGATCTCGTGGTTCCGCACGTGCGCCAGGGCATCGTCATCCATCTCGCTCACCGCCTGATGATTCAGCCAGTATTGGCCCTTGGAGGGCGAGTCCAGGCAGCCGATCAGGTTCATGAGCGTGCTCTTGCCGGAGCCCGAAGGACCCATGATCGCCACGTACTCGTTACGCCGGATCTGCAGCGAGACCCCGCGTAGCGCCGCCACCTGTTCCGTGCCCATCTGGTAAATCTTCCAGAGGTCCACGGTCTGGATGACGACGTCGGCCTGGGTCTGCGGCGGTTCCGCCATGCTGGGGGCGGACGTGGCCAGGGGAGCGGGAGTTGGCGTCATGGTAATGCTCGATATGAATTACAGAGGACGCGCGGCGTTCCCTTTAGTTAGCGGGTGGAGCCGCGGCGGCGGCCGCCTGTTGGGCTTGGAGCGAATTGTCCACCTTGATCTTGGCGTGGTTGGCCAGGTTGCGCAAGGCGCTGTAGGGCCCGGTGATGATCTCGTCCCCGGCCTTGATGCCCGATAACACCTGGATGTGGTCCACCCCGGTCAGTCCGGTCGAGGCCGGCACAAACACTGCGGACTGCGTTTTGGAATCAACCACGAAGACCCCCTGAACCGGGACTTCTTTCTTGGCGGCAGCCGTGGGCGCGGGCGCCGGCGTTCCCGGCGGCGGCGGGTTGATCTGGCTGGGGTCGCGCTCGATCACCGCCTGCAGCGGAACCGCGACCGCGTTGGCGGCGGTGCCGGTGGTGATCTGGGCGGTGCAGGAGAGGCCGGGACGGATGTCGTCCGGCGGCGAGTCGAGCTGCACCACGACTTTAAAGTCCTTCGCTTGCTGCGCATCCGAACCGGTCGAACTGGTGGCGGCCGCTCCGGTCGAGCGCAGAATGGCGGTATCGCCCACTTCGGCCACATGGGCCGGAAATTTGCGGTCGCCGAAGGCGTCAATGGTGATGGTGGCCGGCTGCCCCACCGCCACGTTGGCGATATCGGTCTCATCCACCTGAACCTCGGCCGTCACCACCGACATATCCGCCACGCGCATCAGTACGCTGCCCGGCGAGTTCTGGATGCCCATGACCACCGTGTCGCCCACATGCACCGGCAGGTAGGTCACGATGCCGGTTAGGGGGCTGGTGAACTCGGTGCGGCTCAGGGCATCGGACGCCGCCCGCAGGTTGGCCTCGGACTGGTTGATCTGGGCCTGCTGGCTCGCCACCTGCGCCTGGGTTTGCTTGAGCGCGGCCTGGGAAACCTGAAGCTGGGCCTCGGCCGTCTTGTAGGCGGCTTCCTTGGTCTCGTAGTCGGAGCGCGCCAGCAACTGGTCCTCGTACAGGGCTTGCGTCCGCCGCCAGTCCTGGGTCACCTGGGCCAATTGCGCGGTGTCGCGGTCCACGTTGGCCTTGGCGGTCCCCAGCGCCGCCTGCTGGGCCGCCAGGTTGGCTTGGGCGGTGCGCAGGGAAGCCTGCATGCCGGAGACGCTGGCCGCCTCCTGCACATTCCACAACTTGGCCAGCAGTTGACCGGCCTTCACGTGGTCGCCTTCCTTGACGTAGAGATCGGTGATCTGGCCGACATTGTTGGGGCTGATGTCGGCGTAAGTCTTGGGCGTGATCTCGCCCGAGGCGGTCACAATCGAGACGACGTCCTGCCGGTCCGCTTTGACGGTCTGCACTGTCACCCGATCGCGTCCCTGCTGGGTGAGCGAAACCGCCACTACGCCCCCCAGGACAAGCACAATGACCAGGAACAGCAATAATTTTTTACCCGTTGTCATGATGGCAGCAACCTGTATTCAGCTTACTCGATAACGACGGAACAGAGCGGCTTGTGACCGATCCCGGGCCGCCGCTCAACGTCCCCATGCCTAGCGGCAATACGAAAAAGGGTGCCCGGAGTTCCCCCTATTTTCCTTGACCGAGGCCGGGGTGCGGATTACGATGGGGAACAGAGATTTCCCACCGGCGCCGCGCCGCGCTGCCTATGCGATACCGTCCTAGTTCCGTCTTCTGCTTGAGCTTGGCCGCCGCGCTTGGAGCGGGCCTGTTCTGCCTGTCGGCGATCGGACAGACCCCCGCCGCCGGCCAGCCTCAGGCTCCAGCCGCCGCGCCGCGGCAGGCACAGACGCCGGCGCCTCCGCCGCAGCACGCCCTCTCCCCCAAACAGCGGCGGCAACAGCAGCAGAAGTTGGAGAAGGAGTTGAACCCCGAAGACAAGAAGTGGCTCAACGAGGACGTGGCCTACATCATCACTCCGGAGGAGCGCCAAGCCTTTCTGCAGCTCAGCAATGAGGATGAGCGCGAGGCCTTCATCGAGAGCTTCTGGCAGCGGCGCAACCCCGATCCGGAGTCTACCTTCAATCAGTACAAGGAAGACTACTACCAGCGCTTCGCTTACGCCAACCAGCACTTTGCCGCGGGTGTGCCCGGGTGGAAAACCGACCGCGGCCGGATTTACATTACCTGGGGACCGCCCGACGAGCGCGACAATCACGATGCCGGCGGCGCCTACGACCGCCCGATTGAAGAAGGCGGCGGTTCGACCTCGACCTATCCGTTTGAGGATTGGACCTACAACTACCTGGAGGGCATCGGCTCCGATATCCACCTCGAGTTCGTGGATACCTGCCAGTGCGGCGAGTTCCATCTCACCACCGATCCCGGCGAAAAGGATGCGCTCTTGCACGTCCCCGGCGCCGGCCTCTCTCTGGGCGAAATGATGGGGACCTCCAACAAGAGCGATCGCTTCACCCGCGCCGACGGCACCACGCTGCCCACCGACGCCTACCTGCCCGAATCGCAGAATGAGTTCAACCGCATCGACACCTACGCCAAGGTCTTCGCTCCGCCCAAAATCAAGTACGCCGACCTGAGCGAGATCATTGATCACAACATCAATTACAGCCTGCTCCCCTTCCAGTACCGCACCGACTTCGTCAAGATCACCGACGATACGGTTCTGGTGCCGGTCACCCTGCAAATCGCCTACCGCAACATGACGATGAAGCAGACCAACGGTGTCGATCAGGCCAAAGTGGAAATCTCGGGCCGGATTACGACCATCACCGGCAAGATCGTGGATCGCTGGGAGGATCCGGCCGATGTGGACCTGCCGGCCGAATTGCTGCCGAGCTCGGTGGACAAGAAGGTCGCCTACTGGCATGGCGCCCTCCTCAAGCCGGGCAGGTACAAGGTCAATCTGGTGCTGAAAGATGTCAACGCGCCGGACAAGCTCGGGACCAAATCCTATTCGATTCTGGTGCCGGCCTTTAAGGACGATCAGCTTTCCGCATCCAGCATCATCCTGGCCAGCGACATCGAAAAAGTGCCGGATAAGAACGTGGGCAGCGGTCAGTTCATCCTGGGCGACAGCAAGGTGATGCCCGTGATGGGCGGCGTTGGCGTCCCGGCCCAGTTCAAGCAGTCGCAGTCCCTGGGCATCTGGATGCAGGTTTATAACTTGCAAACCGACAAGGTCACACACAAGCCCGCGGTCAGCGTGCAGTACACGATCGAGGACTTGGCCACCTTGAAGCCGGTGCTCGACCACACCGAAAAGCTGGGCGAAACCAGCAACGCCGCCGATCAGTTGACCATTGAGAAGACGCTGCCGCTGGCGAGCCTGCCACCCAGTACCTATCGGCTGACCATCACGGTCACCGACGAGCTCGACCACCAGTCCATCAAACCCGAGGCGAGTTTTATCATTTTGCGCTAAGATCGCTCCAGGGAGTGGCGCAATGGCAAACCGGAAGCGGGGGAGAACGGGTCCGCTGCTTGCCGCCTTCGCGGCAGTGCTCGCGGCTCTGCCGCTGGCCGCCCAGCGTCCCTGCGGCGGCGTCCCCTGCGCGGCAAGCTCCGCCGCTGCGCCGGCCAAGTCCACCGTCAGTCACAACAGTGGGGAGCTGTTCGGTCTGGTTACCGACGCCGCCGGACGCCCCGAATCGCGTGCCGTGGTCGAGGTGCGTGCCGCCGGGCTCCACGGGTCCGCCGAGCAGGTGCTCACCGGCGCCGCGGGAGTGTTCCAACTCGCTGGACTCGAGCCCGGTACTTATTACGTTCAGGTGGGCAAGGGCGCTCGCGTGGCGCTGCGCCGCAAGGTCGAAATCCACGCCTCCGAACGCGCCCTTCTGCTGGTGAATCTGCCGCGGTTGGTGCAGTCGGTGCAGTTCGGGCCGCCTAACCCCAAGGGCGACCCGGCGTTTGACTGGGCTCTGCGGCAAGCCACCATCTGGCGTCCGGTGCTGCGCCTGGATGATGGTGCGCAAGACCCGGCCGATACCTCCCTCGCGAGCTCGCCCATTGCCGGCTACGTCGCCTTGACGGCGGGCGCGGGTTCCAGCGCCTTCGCCTCCCCGGATTTGGCGACCGCGTTTCGGGTTGATTCCAGCCTCTGGGGCAGCTTCCTCTCCGTCACCGGAGACGTAGGCACGAACGGCCAGGGTGGCGGCAGCGATACCCGGGTGCAAGCCAGTATCCGCCCGCGCGACGCCAGCAACCAACAAGTGGTCACCATGGCCGTGCGGCAGATATCCATTCCCGGCATGCCGGCGCTGCCGGCGCTGCGCGTTGCTTCGTTCAATTACGCCAACGGCCTGGATTTGGGTGACAGCCTGCACGTCCAGGTAGGTTCTCTGGTCAACGCCGTGAGCATGACCGACACGGTGGCCACGTTTAACCCCTATCTGCGCGCCACCTACCGCTTGGGCGGCCATTCCCAGCTCGAGTACCGTGCCGCCTCCGCGGTTCCCCCTCTGGTCTTCAACCGGGATTCCGCGGACATGCCCGACCCCACTCCGCAGGTAACGCTCGACCACAACCGCGCCCGCATCGAGCAAGCCCGCCATCAGGAACTGCGTTACAGCGACACGCTCACCCCCAATGACACCATCGAGGCGGCGGTCTTCGCGGAGCACTTCAGCCGGGCCGCCGTCAACGGCGCCGAGGCCGATTCGAGCGAAATCGGGTCTTCCAGCCTGCTGCCCGACCTGCTCAACAACATGTTTATCGGCGATGGCGGGAATTACGGCGGCTGGGGCTACCGCGTGGTTTACGATCACGGGTTTGGCGGAACTTGGCACGCCGATCTGGCCTATGCCGCGGGCGCCGCGCTGGCCCCGGCCGCGCCGGGGTTTACGGCTTCCCTGGCCACAGCTCTGGCGCCGGTCCGCGCCGGCGCCTATACCGTCAAGCTCAGCGGCGTCACGCCGCTGACGCACACCCAGGTGATCTGCAGCTACCGCGGTCTTAGCCGGCCCACCGCCACCGGGGTGGATCTCTACGACGATAGCCTGGCGCAGAGCGACTCCTATGCCAACGTCTACGTGCGCCAGCCCCTGCCCGGGCTGATCGGAGGCGGAGACAAGATCGAGGCGCTGATTGAGATTCACAATCTGCTGGCCCAGGGCTATTTGCCCATGGTAGGCAGCGATGGTCATACGTTGTACTTGGTGCAGTCGGCGCGCTCCTTGCGTGGCGGCTTCACCATTCGCTTCTGACGAAGAACGAGACGAACGCACGGTTCGCGGGGTCGGTGAGTGGTGGACAGGCGCAACAACCTAAGCGGGATGAGCTTCCGTACCGCGGCGCTCGCGCTGGCGACAGCCGCGCTGGTGGTGTTGGCGCTGCTCAATATTCGCCAGTTGTGGGTCTACCGCCTGCCCACCGACGGCGTGCTTTGGCAGCGCACCACGGCCGGGCTGGAGGCCGCCGCCGCCGCCCCCGGCGTCCCCGCGGGGCCGGTGTTGGGCGACCGCCTGCTCGCGGTCAACGGCGCGCCGGTGGATGCGCCCGAAACGGTGGCGCGGGATCTGGCCGCCGCCGGACTGCATGGGCATCTGCGGTACACGCTGCTCCGAGCGGGCGCGCTCTTGGAAATTCCGGTGGCGGTGCAGCCGGCGCAGCCGGCCCTCGGGCGCTACACCTTCCTCGAACTGGTGGGCCTGCTGTATTTGCTGATGGGATTGTTTGTGCTCTACCGCCGTCAGAGCGGTTCCCAAGCCATTCGGTTCTATTGCTTCTGTCTCGCCTCCTTTGTCCTGTACTGCTTTCACTTCACCGGCAAGCTCAACGCTTTCGACCGCACCATTTTCTGGTGCAACGAGGCGGCGTTGCTGCTCGCGCCCTGTTTGTTGGTGCACTTCGCCCTGCGCTTCCAGGCCGCCGGCCGCGCCGGGCGGCTGGACTGGGGGCGCTGGCTGGCGCCGCTGGTCTATTTGCCGGCCATCCTTCTCGGGCTTCTCGAGGTGGCGTTGGCGACCGGTGCGATCTGGCTTCCGGCTACGCTGAGCGCCGCCCAAGCGGCGCTCGACCGGCTTAGCTATGTGGTGTTCGGCGCGTACTTTGTGCTTGCCGCCGTTCTGTTCGCGCGCAAAGGCGGGAGCCGGTACGCTGGGCCCGAGCCTTCGGCACGGGGAGCCGCGGCCCGGCAGGCGCGGGTCATGGCATGGGGCACGGGCGCGGCCATTGCGCCTTTCCTGGCGCTTTATATCCTGCCCTACCTCTTCGGGGCGGACTTGCCGCGCTTCTCGAATCTTTCGGTTCTGTCGCTGGGGCTGGTGCCGTTGGCTTTCGGCTATGCCATTTGGCGGCACCGCCTGCTGGAAGCCGAAATCGTCTTTCGCCGGGGCGTGGTCTACACCCTGGCTACCGCGGCCGTGGTTGGCGTTTACTTGGCCGTGATCGGCCTTACCGGTATCCTCATCCATTCGCGCCTCCCCGCCTGGGGCTGGGCCGGGTCGCTGCTCGCGATCCTGGTCACCGCGCTCCTGTTCGAACCCCTCAAGCGCTGGTTGCAGGAGCGCCTGGACCGGCAGTTCTATCGCGACCGTTACGATTACCGCCGCACCCTGATGGAGTTCGGGCGCCAGCTGAACGCCGAGCCCGAGCTCGATCCGCTGATGCAACAAATGCTCGAGCGCCTGTGCCAAACGCTCTCGCTGGGGCGCGCGGCCATTTTTTTGGCCGGCGGTAACGGATTTCGCCTGGGGCGGGGAATCGGGCTCGAAATAAGCGGGGAGCCCGCACTCGACTTTCTCAACCGGCGCTTCCTGGACCCGGCCCAGCCCGGCGAGCGCTGGTTTCTGGAGTATCCCTATGGGGAGTCCCGGCGCCTGGGCTTGCACTATTACCTGCCCTGCCGGCTGCGGGAACGGACGGTGGCGGTGTTGGGGCTGGGGAAGACCGCGCGCGGCGAATTCCTGACCAGCGAGGACCTCGCTCTGGTCGAGACCCTGGCCGGACACTGCGCGATCGCGCTGGAAAATGCGCGGCTCATGGCCACCCTGCGGCAGAAAGCCGACGAATACCAGCGCCTCAAGGACTTCAACGAGAACATTGTCGAGAGCGTCCAAGTCGGGGTGATCGCGGTCAGCCTCGCGGGGAACGTCGAGAGCTGGAACACGCACATGGAGGCGCTGACCGGCCGCCGCCGCGACCAGGCCCTCGGGCGCCCGGTGGCGTCGTTGCTGGGGGCGGAGTTCGCCAATGAGTTCGCCCAGGCAGCCGGCGGCGGCATCCGCAACCTTTCCAAGTTCCGGCTGGAGGATGGAACCGCGGGCGCCAAGATCGTAAACCTTGCCATCGCCCCGCTCCTGACTGCCCACTTTGAGCGCGTCGGACAGATTATTCTGTTGAGCGATGTAACCGCCGAAGTGGAACTCGAGCAGCGCCTCATCCAGGCCGACCGCCTGCGCTCGGTGGGCCTGCTGGCGGCCGGGGTGGCGCACGAGGTGAACACCCCCTTGGCGGTGATATCCAGCTACACCCAGATGTTGGCCAAGCAGACGCCGGCTTCCGACCCCCGCGGCGCGGTGCTCGACACCATCACCCAACAGACCTTCCGCGCCTCGGAGATTATCGCCAACCTTCTCAATTTCTCGCGCACCGGCGGTGTCCGCTTCCATCGCGTGGACCTCAACGCGGTGGGCCGCGATACGCTGGCTCTCATTGAGCATCCGCTCAAGAGCGCCCAAGTGCACGTGGTCGCCTCGCTGCACCCCGCGGCGGTGGAGGTTTCGGGCGATGCCGGACAATTGCAGCAGGTGGTCCTGAACTTGATTCTGAACGCCCGGGACGCGATGCCGCGCGGCGGCACCCTGCGCCTGTCCACCGGTATCGAATCGGGCGAGGGAGGCCGGGCCTGGATCGAGGTGGCGGATACCGGCGACGGCATCCCCGCCGAATTGCGTCACCGTATTTTTGATCCCTTCTTCACCACCAAGGCCCCCAACCGGCTGGCGGATGGCCGCGGCTCGTTCAGCACAGGTACCGGTCTCGGCTTGGCCGTGACCTACGGCATCGTTCAGGAACATGGCGGTGCGATTGCCGTGCATAGCGAGCCCCGGCGCGGCACCGAGTTCCGTGTGCACCTGCCCCATCGGGTAGCGGCGGCGCAACCGGAAACGGTGGTGGCCTGAAACGGGATGAATCCTATGCCGGCCCTCACCGAATTGGAAGTCGCGGTCGAGGCCCCGCCCGCCGCCGCACGCCTTCTGGTGGTCGACGACGAGGCGGCGATCCGCGATAGCCTGGCCATGCTGTTCCGCCTGGAAGGCTTCGAGGTGGATATCGCCTGCGACGTGCAGCAGGGCTGGGAGCGTTTCCAAGGCGCCGTCTACGACCTGGTGCTGCTCGACGTGGCCTTGCCCGGCGGTGAAGGCGATATCGGACCGGACCCCCAGGGCGGTTTAGGCCTGTTGCGGCGCCTGCGTTCGGCGAGCGATATCCCGGTCATCATGATTTCGGCCTACGCCACGGTGGAGTTGGCGGTGCAGGCGATGCGCAGCGGGGCGCAGACCTTCCTGCAGAAGCCGTGGAACAACGAGAAGCTGCTGGCCGATGTGCGCGCCGCCATGGCGGCCGCCCGCGTCAGCCGCGAGAACGAACAGCTCAAGCGGGCGCTCAAACAGCGATCCAGCTTCGAGAACATCATCGGCAAGAGCGAGGCGATGCTGCGCGTGTTCGACTGGGTATCCCAGGTGGCCCCCAGCCGCTCGACCGTCCTCCTGCAAGGCGAAAGCGGGACGGGCAAGGAACTGATCGCCAAAGCCCTCCACTCCCACTCCCCCCGCGCCGAGCATCCCTTCGTTCCGGTCAACAGCGGCAGCATGACCGCCGACCTGCTCGAGTCCACCCTTTTTGGGCATGTGCGGGGCGCGTTTACCGGGGCCATCGCACCGAAGAAGGGCCTCTTTGAAGCCGCCGACCGCGGAACCATTTTCCTGGACGAGATCGGCAACATGAGTCTGGAGACACAGGCGAAAATCCTGCGTGTGCTTCAGGATCGCCGCTTCATGCGCCTGGGTGCGGTGGAAGAGGTGCAGGTGGACGTGCGCATTATCGCCGCGACCAACGTGAATCTCCAAGTGCACGTGGCGGAAGGGAAGTTTCGCGAGGACCTCTACTACCGCCTCAACGTGCTCAGCCTCACGCTGCCGCCCTTGCGCGAGCGCCGGGAAGACATTCCCCTCCTGGCCGACCATTTCCTCGCCAAGTACGCCGCGGAGAATGGGCTCGCCGCCCGCAAACTGGCGCCGGAAACCCTGCGCTGCCTGCTCGATTACCAATGGCCGGGGCATGTGCGCGAACTGGAAAACGTCATGGAGCGCGCGGTCGTGCTCTCCACCGCTCCCTTGATCGGACCAGAACTGCTCCCGGAGCCGCTCGCCGGGGGCCGTGTCGGACGTGCGTGGCGGGAAGGCGCCGCGGCGGCGCTGGCGGAGCGTGCGCCCCAATCCTTGTTTACGGTGGTGGATGAGTTTGAGCGGCGGCTGATCGTCGACATGCTGGAACAGACGCATGGCCGCCAAACCGAGGCCGCGGAACGTTTTCAGATTCCGGTTTCGACCCTCAATCAAAAGATCAAGCGTTTTGGCATCGATGTAAAGAAGCTCGGTGCCGGCAAAATCGAGCCTTGAGGCCGCCTACAAGATGGGATTGCGGATGGCATCCATCCGCGTCAAGGCCACCCGATAGTGCCCGGCTTGATAGGCACTCAGCCGCAGCAGTTCCCGCTCCAAGGCCCCGCCCCGTATTACGCTGCCGCGCGCCGTACGTCGCTGCCACCAGTGGGCGCCCCGCAGCAGGTAAAAATAGAGCTGCAGCCACAACTCCTGGCGCAGGCAGACCGCCGGCGCAATATCGTTGAGCTTGGCGCGCACCAGTTGGAAATCCGCGATGATATTGGGCTCCGCCGGTAATTCGCCGTCGTTGCGCAAACGCTGCAATTCGCCCATATCGCCATCGGTAATCCGGACATGGGCAAACGCGAGTACCGCATACAAGAGCACGATGCAGCTGACGATCAACACCAGCAACGACAACCAGAAGTTTCCAGCAATCATGCTACCCCCCGTACCGAGGCGAGGCGGGAGGTGGCCTCCGCCTCGGCCATTTCGGGCACTGCTTCGGGAACCCACAACGAATAGGCGATCAATCCCATCCCGGCCAGGCCGGTGAGCGGAACCGCGTAGTAGGCAACCGCGTTCAGCGGACTGGCCAGCGCGGTCAACGAATAGACGATCGCCCCCGATCCATACATCAAGCTGAAGGAGAGGACCAAGCGGCGGAAGCGCACCCCGCGCACATGCATCAGATTGAGCCCGCCGAAGAGCACAATCGCGAGCAGCATCCCCAAGAACGAGAAGTTTTGCTCCATCTCGCGCCCCAGATGCGCGGTCGTGAGTCCGCGATGCATCAGATACACCAGGGCGGCGCTGCAGCTGGCCAAACCGGTAAAGAGTACGATGGCGCCGGTGCGCAGCCGCGGCAGCTGCAGGGTGGAGCGTTCAAAGGCAAGCTCGACCAGGCGCGCCAGGACAAAAAAGCCGAAGACCACCAGCGCCAGGTCGCAGCCGTAATACATGTACTTGTATTCGGCCGAGCGGTAGCCGAATCTGTTCAGGGTGAAATGAATGGCCAGGTCCTCGCCGAGAGCGAAGACGAGATACCATCGCAGAAAGAGGAGTCCGCGGTCGAACCGCGGCCGCCATGTCGCCACTAAGCCCGCAAACTTGGTGGCGCAGACAGCCAGCCAAATGGCGAAACTCACGCTCATGGGGCGAGTGTACCCCATAAGCGCGAGTTTCTGGCAAAGATTAGATGATTTTAATTATTGGTCGGGCAGCCGGGGTCGCCCGGGCAATCCGGCGGCGGCGGGTCGCCGCTGCCATTCAGTGCCAGGACAATCCCCTTGGCGCTGGCGATGCCGCGCGTGCTGAAACGATCCGGCGGCGGCGGGTCGCCGCTGCCGTTCTTCTTGGCGAGAGCGGCAAAGCTGGCGATCGGGCTGGGGACCGCCATGAAGTTGTCCGGCGGGGGCGGATCGCCGCTGCCATTGTGCAGCATCGAGAAGCCGGTATGCGACGGCGTGGACGCAACGGCCCAGTTACGCAATCCGATGGTGGCGGCGAGTAGGGCGACAGCCACAGTGGCGGCGCGCAGCGATGAATACATAGCGTTTCTCCCTGTTCAAACCCTGTGTTTGCGGAGTGACCGGAAGTACCCCGCTCCCTAGAAGTACCACTGCGGATCAGGCCGTAAAGGGTCTGTTTCGAGAGCGCGCGCAGCCCCCCGCTCGCCTGCGCGGGTTTGCGCTGGCGGCAACGGTTTCGTGACAATTTTGTGAAGATTGACCCGCCGATGTGGGGGCTAGTCGCACCCCGCGAGCAGGCGCGTGACGATGGCGGCGTAGGCGCCGACGGCGGCCGCCAGCTCTGATTTGGGGATGAACTCGTGGGTGGTGTGGGCGGCGTGGATGGATCCCGGACCGAACAACAGCGGCGTGCCCCAGGCGGTCAACTTCGGGATATCGGTGCCGAAAGCCACGATGCCGGTGGGAAACCCGTCCAGGGTATGGCAGTGGAGGGGCGGCAGCTCAAGCACAAACTCGGTTTCCACCGCGGCGCCCACGGCGGCGCAAACCTGGTTTCGTAGGGCTCCGGCGTCTTCGACCAGGCGGAACATGATCTCGGCTTGGGCCCGGTCGGCGATCACGTTGGGTGCGCGGCCGCCGCTGATCACGCCGATATTGAGCGTCGCGGGTCCGAGATCGGGATGGCTGGGAAGGGGCAGGGCCCGGACCCGCGCCAGCGCATCGAGGAGTTTGTCGATGGCGCTGTCGCCCAGGTCGGGATACGCGGAGTGAGCGGCGCGTCCGCGCGCATTCAGGTTCACGCGGAGCACACCCTTGCCGGCGCGGATCATGCGGCTGTCGGTGGGTTCGCCGTTGACCAGGAACCGGGAGCCCTGGGGACGCGCATTGGCGAAATTGGCGCCCGCGCTGTTCTTCTCCTCGCCCACCACGTACAGGAGCCCGAAGTTCTCCACGCCCTTGGCCAGCAGCCGCTGCGCCGCGAAAATCTGCGCCGCGCAGATGCCCTTGGCGTCGCACGCGCCGCGGCCATAAATCGCACGGTCGTCCTCGCTGCTGGCGATAAACGGCGGCACCGTGTCGAGATGGGTGCTCAACACCACCTCGGGCCGCCCGCGGTGCGCAAACACATTGAAGCGCTGCGGTTCGACCTCCCAGAGCTCGACCTCGAGCCCGCCGAGCGAGCGCAGGTAAGCGGCGACGAACTGTCCCGCTTCGCCCTCGCATCCGGAAGTCGAATCCAGATCCATGAGTTGGCGGGTAAATTGGAACAGCTTATCCTCAAACATGCGCATCACCACTGGAACCTTCCCCGGAGAGGCGGGAAAGCTGGAGTACATTCTAAACGAGCCGGACGGGTTCAGCGCGGCGCCGGCGCGGGCGGCGTTGGTATGCCATCCCCATCCGCTTTACGGCGGCACCATGCACACCCGCGTCGTATTTCAGGCGACGCGGACGTTCGGGCAGTTGGGCTGGCCGGTGCTGCGCTTTCATTTCCGTGGCGTGGGCAAGAGCGATGGCGTCTATGACCGGGGCCGCGGCGAGCGCGCGGACCTCAAAGCGGCGCTGGCGTTCTTGCGCCAACTGACCGCGGCGCCGGTGCTGCTGGCCGGCTTTTCCTTCGGCGCCTCGATGGTGACGCGGCTGCTGGCGGCGGAAGCGCGCAGCGAGGTGGCCCAGGCGGTGTTGATGGGGTTGCCGGTCGACCGCCAGGAACGCGGCGACGAGCTGCCCACCCGCTGGGCTTGGCAAGGCCCCAAGCTGATGATCTCCGGCGACCACGACGAGTTTGCCTCGGTCGCGGCGCTCGAGTTGTTCTACGCGCAATTGGAGGAACCCAAGGCGCGCCAGTGGATCGCCGGCGGCGATCATTTCATGGCCGGTAGGGGTGCCGAGTTTCAGGCGGCGCTGCGCGCCCACGTACAATCGCAGGCCGGGCAGAACCCGGCGTGAGACCCGCGGCCGGTAGCCCCGGCTTGCGGCGCCGGGCCCCCAAGCCGCGGCCCGCGCTGGGGCCGGCGCGCAGCGCCTTAGTTTTGACTGGCGGCGGCCTCGGCGGTGGCCATACCCAAGCTCTTCATTTTGCGATAGAGGTGGCTGCGCTCCAGCCCCAGCGCTTCGGCGGTGCGGGTCATGTTGCCGCCATGCTCGTCCAGCTTCTTGGCGATGTAGTCGCGCTCGTAGGCGGAACGGGCTTCGTGCAGCGAGCCAAAATCGCTGTCGGCGGACGCCGCCCGGCCGCGCAGCAGGAGCGGAGGAAGGTGGCGCCGTTCGATGACGCGCGCCGCCGGCGTCAGGATCGCCACCCGCTCCACCAGGTTGCGCAACTCGCGTACGTTGCCCGGCCAGTGGTGGGCTTGCAGCGCCGCCACCGCTTCCGGGCTGAATTCGCGGCACTTCCGCCCGTACGCGGTCGCGAACTCGGCCAGAAAATGCTGGGCCAGCATGGGGATGTCCTCCTTGCGCTCGCGCAAAGGGGGTACGTAAAAGGGAATCACGTTCAGCCGGTAAAACAGATCCTCGCGGAAGTTGCCGCGTGCGATTTCCTCTTCGAGGTTCTTATTGGTCGCGGCGATGATGCGGACATCGGCCTGGACCGATACATTGGATCCCAGCACCTCGAAGCGGCCGGCGTCGAGGGTGCGCAGCACCTTGGCCTGGGTTTTGAGGCTCATGTCGCCCACTTCGTCCAGGAAGAGCGTGCCCAGGTCGGCGCGGCTGAACTTGCCCTCCTTGGCTTCCTGCGCCCCGGCAAAAGCGCCCTGCACGTGCCCGAAGAGTTCGCTCTCGATCAATTCCTCGGGAATGGCGGCGCAGTTGAGCTCGATGAACGGCCCCTGCCGCCGCTCGCTCTGGGCGTGCAAGGCGCGGGCTACAAGCTCCTTTCCCGTGCCGCTCTCGCCGTAAATCAGGACGCGCCCGTTGGTCGGCGCCATGATGGCGATCTGTTGGCGCAGGGCGCGGAGAGGCACGCTCTCGCCGATCAGCGCGGCGGCCGCGGCGAAGTGCTGCCGCAAAGTGCGGTTTTCCCGCCGCAATTGCCGCTGCTCCAGCGCGTGGCGGATGGTGAGCAGGGTCTTGTCGATGGAAAGAGGCTTCTCCAGAAAATCGAAGGCGCCCAGCTTGGTGGCGCGCACGGCGCTCTCCACGTTGCCATGGCCACTGATCATGACCATGGCGGGA
>DATNAC010000020.1:0-15268 GCA_035573035.1 Terriglobales bacterium | reverse complement strand
TCGACCGCCTGGAACACCGGGACGATTTTGAGGCGGCTCTGGTGGGCATTCAGATTCCCGACGCCGACCCCAACACCGAAAGCAATGTCTGGCCGCTGGATGGCGCCTGGCACTTCTGGAATCCCCATCCCCGTTCGCCGGCCGCCTGGGAAAGCGAGCTCGACCGCGATTTTCGCGCCCAACTGACCACCACCGATCCCCAGCGCCGGCTGGCGTTGTACCGGCGCATCCAGCAGATCGAGCATCAACAGCTGCCCCTCATTCCCCTGGTCTCGCCGGACGTGCTGATCGCGGCGCGGGCCGGATTGGCGGGTGTTCAGGCCGCGCTGCTGCCCCCGCACTGGCTCTGGGATATGGATCATATTTATTGGAGTCACCCCAAAACTCCCTAAAACCTGTAAGATGACTTCGGTGACTCCGCCGCCCGAACCCGCCGTGCAGCAGGCGCTCGCTTCGGTTGTGAGCGATACGGACTTGATCGCGCGCTGCCGGCGCCGCGACGAGGCCGCCTGGGAGCAGTTGGTGCGGCGGTACCATCGCCTGGTGGTGGCGGTGGCGCGCAAGCACCGCCTCAACGACGACGACGCCGGGGAAGTGGTGGACGGGGTCTTCGCCGAACTGTGGCGCTCGCTCGGGCAAATTGACCGTCCCGACCGGGTTCGCTCCTGGCTGGTGACGGTGGCCCGCCGCCATAGTCTGGCGCAATTGCAGTATCAGCGCCGTTGGGTCAATTTGGCCGAGATCGACACGCAGTCCCTCCCGGCCTTGCGCGATCCCGCCCCCAACGGCGACTCGGTGCTGCTCGAGGCGGAGCAGGAACAGGCGATGCGGGTGGCGCTGGCGCGGCTGGCGCCGCGCTGCCGCCGGGTGCTTGAGTGGCTGTTTTACTCCGACCCCCCGCCCGATTACGAGGAGATCGGCAAACGCCTGGGCGTGGCGACGAATTCCATCGGCTTTATCCGCGGCCGCTGCCTGCGCAAACTGCGCCAGGCCTTGCAAGACGAAGAGGCGGCGCAGGGCTGGCCGCCGGTGGATTCGGCGAGCTAGTCTAGTGGTATTCTGTGGGGGCCGTACCGGAAGAATCGTCCCCCCACGCTTCCATGCCTGCCCCTGCTCCGGCGTTGACGCTGCGCCTGCTCTCCAGCGAAGCCGACTACCGCGCCTACTGCGAGCATCACGGCCCGCCCGGACCGGAGTTTTTTGCCCAGTTGGCCGACGCTCTGGCGCAGGAGGCGCGGGTGCAGCCCGCCTCCGCCGCCCCCTTGGCCGACGCCCTCCTGGCCCGGGCGCGCGCGGCCGGTGTGCCCGAATACGAAGCCCTGGCTCGGCGGGCCTGGGGCAACATCGCGTTCCTGTGCGGCGACTATAGCGTTGCCGTCGAGCATTACCGCCATGCGCTCGACCGCTTTGCCCCCGACGCCGACTTGGAACGCGGGCGCACCCTGAGCTCGCTGCTGCATCCCCTCGCCATGCTGGGCGAGAACGAGGCCAGCATGACCGCCGCCGCCGAGGCGCGCGCCTGTTTCGAGCGCTGCGGCGCCACCGTCCGCCTCGCCCGGCTGGATATCAACCTCGCGAGCGTCTTTTTCCGCGAGGATCGCTTCGCCGACGCGCTCGCCGCCGTGGACCGCGCCGAGGCGGGCTTGTCCGCCGCTCCCGAAGGAGAGGCCGATCATGAAGCCTGGGCGGCGATCCGGGTCACCCGCGCCGTGGTGTTGATCAACCTCGCCCGGTTCGACGAGGCCGAGCAGGCCTATCTGGACGCGCGCGATTACTCGCTCCTGCACGACATGCCGGTGCTGGCCGCGCAGGCCGATTACAACATCGGCTACTTGTACTTCCTGCGCGGGCAGTACGTCAAGGCCATCCGCGCCCTCGACCGGGCTCGTGAAACCGCCGCCAAATACGCCGACAAACTCCATTTGGCGCTGTGTGACCTCGACCAGGCCGACGTCTGCATCGAGCTCAACCTGTATGAGGATGCGCTGCAGTTGGCCCACGCCGCGCTCGGGCAGTTTCAGAGTCTGGGCATGCCCTACGAGCAGGGCAAGTCCCTGACCAACATGGCGGTCGCGCAGCAGTTCCTCGGTCACGACAGCGCCGCGTTGGAGTTGCTGGCCCAAGCCGAAACCGCCTTCGCGCAGGCCAGCAACGAGTTTTGGGTGCACCTCGCCAACCTCTACCGCGGCGCGGTCTTGCTCAAGATGGGCCGCTGCTTCGAGGCGATGCAGTTGAGCGAGCGCGCCCGCGTGTTCTTCGAGCAGCGTCATTCCCGCACCAAGGCCATTTACGCCGGCATTATGGCCGCGCGCGCGCGCGCCGCCGCCATGGACCTCCCTGGCGCGCACGCCGCCGCCGCCCGCGCCGCGGCGGCGCTGGGCGATCTCCAGGCGCCCTGGCTTCATGTCCAGGTCCAGACCCTGCTCGGCCAGTTGGCGGAGCGGGGCGGCGATGCCGCCACCGCGCTCGCCGCCTACGAGCAGGCCATGAACCACGCCGAGGCCACCCGCGGCAGCATCAACTTCGACGAGTTGCGCATCTCCTTCATGCGCGACAAGAGCCAGCTCTACGAACGCTATCTCACCGTCCTGCTCGACACCGATCCTCCCGCCGAGGCCGTCTGGCAGCACATGGAACGCGCCAAGTCCCGCTCCCTGGCCTTGGTGATGGCGGGCGGCTTCGGCGCCATTCAGCCCCGTATGGGCGAGGGCAGCCGGGTGGTGACCGAGATCAACCGCCTGCGCGAGGAACTGAACTGGTACTACCGCCAGTTGGATCCCGGCTCCCCCGGCGGGCCCTCCGCCGCCGCCGGCGGCGCCGGCGTGGAGGGCGTCCTGCACGCGATTCAGCAGCGCGAGCATCAACTCTTGCGCGCCATTCGCCAGTTGCCGGACGACGAGTACCGCATCCTGGAGCAGGAGTCCGGGGTCACCCTGGAGCGCATGCGCGGCCACCTCGCTCAGGCCCCCGGCGGAGGCGCCTGCTGGGTCGAGTACTTCCACTGCGCCGAGGGCTTCGTCGCCGCCGTGGGCGACCAGCGCGACCTGCGCATTCTCCGCCTCAACGGCGAGCGCTCCGGCATCGAGAGCGCGCTGCGGCTGCTCCGCTTTCAAGTGGGCAAGCGCGCCATGGAAAGCGATCACTTTCTGCGGCACGCGGCCGCCTTCCAGAATGCGGCCAACTCTCACTTGCGTCTGCTCCATCGCGAGCTGATCGCGCCGTTGGAACGGTACCTCACCGAGGATCACGTCCTGTTTGTTCCCCATGGCGTGCTGCACGCCCTGCCCTTTGCCGCCCTGCACCAGATCGGCGATCCCGGAAGGGATCTGATTGACGATCACACCGTGGCGCTGGCTCCCAGCGCGGCCATCTTCCTGCTGTGCAGCCAGCGGCCGCGCAGCCCGCACTCCAGTTCACTGCTGGTGGCCGCCGAGCCGGCGGCCGCGCGCGACGAGATCCGCGCCGTGGAACGCAGTTGGCCGCAAGCCGTGGTGCTGGAGGGCGCCGCCTCGACCCTGGCCGCGGTCAAACACGCCTCCGAGACCAGCCGCGTCATTCACATCGCCGCGCACGGCGTGTTCCGCGCCGACAACCCGTACTTTTCGGCGCTCGAGCTGGCCGACGGCCGGCTCAACGTGATTGACATCTACAATTTGCGCTTGCGCGCCGATCTGGTGGTGCTGAGCGGCTGCGGCACCGCGCTGGGCGATTTGGCCGGGGGCGACGAACTGATCGGCCTGACCCGCGCCTTTCTCTATGCCGGGGCGCGCGCGGTCATCGCCAGCCTGTGGGATGTGGACGACCGCACCACCGCCGAGTTCATGCAGTGCTTTTACGAGAATTGGAGCGGCGGCGCCAGCCCCTCGCAGGCGTTGCGCCGTACCAAGCTGGAATTCCGGCGCCGCTACCCCCATCCCTTTTTCTGGGCGCCGTTTCAGTTGGTCGGCAGTTTCGCGTAAGCGCGGGGCGCTCGGCGCCACCGCAGCGCGATTCGTCCTACTGGCCTTTGGCCAGCCTTTGCGCCAGCGCCGCCGGTAAGCCGGCTTGCAGAATGCTGGCCTGCGCCGCGGCCAGGTCGTAGGGCACCCGGTGGAACGTCACCGCATCGTCTTCCTGATGCAGGATCGCGTAGGCGGCTCGCCAATCGCCGTCGCGCGGCTGGCCGACCGAACCCGGATTCAACAGGTAGCGCGCCCCCGCCTGCAAACGCAGCGTGAAGCTCCCGCTTTGCCGGACCCCGGGCTCGCCGTGCCGGAACTCGCTCACTTCCTCCTCGCTGTACTCGAAGCCGCCCTGGATGTGGGTGTGGCCGAACCACTGCAGCCGGATCTCGGTGGCGGCAAACGCTCCCGCCGCCTGCGCCGGCTCGACCAGGTACTCGTCTTCGTCCAGCGGCGAGCCGTGCACCAGGCTCATCCCTTCCCACGGCAGCGGACCCGCGGGCAGCTCGTCCAGCCACTGCCGCGCCGGCTCCTCCAGTACGTGGTGGGTCCAGCGCGCCGCCGCCGCCGCCGTGGGGTTGAACCACTGCAGCCCGTGCAGCGCCGCGCAGGCGCGGTCGTGGTTGCCGCGGATTACCGTGGGGGTCGCGGCCCGGACCCAGGCGCTGGTCTGGTTGGGCTGCGCCCCATAGCCCACCACGTCGCCCAGACATACGCTGACGTCATAGCCGCCGGCCGTGGCGGCCGCCATCGCTTCCAGCGCCGGCAAATTGGCGTGAATGTCGCTGTAGATCAGGATCCGCATCTAGTCCCGTTTTCGTCCGCTCTCTCCGCTCAGCTCCCGCACCCGCGCCCGCAGTTCGCGCAACTCACGCTGCATGTCCCCCAGGCGCGCGAAGGCGGCGGTGGAGCGCAGCCACTGGCCGTGCTCGAACGCCGGCGAGCCGCTATACATTTTCCCCGCTTCCAGGTCGCCGTGGGTGCCGCTCTGCGCCGTGATGACCGTGCCCCGCCCCACCCGGCAGTGGCCCGCCACCCCGGCCTGACCCGCCAGCACGGCTCCCTCGCCCACCTGGGTGCTGCCCGCCAGCCCCACCTGGGCGCAGAGAATCGTGTCGGCCTCGATGTCGCAGTTGTGCGCCACTTGCACTAAATTATCCAGCTTGACACCGGCGCCGAGGCGGGTTTCTTCCAGACTGGCCCGATCCACACAACTGTTGGCCTGGATCTCGACCCGGTCCTCCAGCCGGACCCGGCCCACCTGTGGGATTTTGGCATACCCGCCGTCGGCCCGCCGCGCAAACCCGAACCCGTCTCCCCCGATGACCACCCCCGGCTGCAGGATCACGTCGTTGCCGATGCGCGTGCCCTCGCGAATCACCGCGTGCGCGTGCGCCGTGAACCGCTCGCCGGCCACCACATCCGGATAGATCACCACGTGGGGATGCAGCACCGCGTCCGCGCCGATGCGGCAGCCTTCGCCGATCGCGACAAACGCCCCCACGTAACTCCCGGGCCCAATTTCGGCGCTGGGATGGATGCGGGCGCTGGGATCGATCCCCGGCCCAGGCCGCCAAGCCGGCCGCAGTAACTCCACCGCCCGGGCAACCGCCACCTCCGGCCGCTCCGCGCGCAGCAGCGCCAGCGCCGGCTCGCGCTCGACGCGTGGGAACCGCCGGCCCACCAGAAGGGCCGCGGCTCGCGTATGGGCCGCCTCCGCCTGGCGGCGCGGGTCGGTCAAGAAGGCCAGGTCCCCTGCGCCGGCGCTCCCCAGGCTGGCAATCCCGGTGATGGCTACCTCTCCGTCTCCCTCGCACTCGCATTCCAACTGTTGCGCCAACTCGCTCAGGCGTATCATGCCGCCGGTTCTCCCTCTGGGCCGAAGAGCCCGATCTGGTGCCGCGCCTCCGTTTGCCGGCGCCGCCGCGGCGAGTGCACGACCTCCACAATCTGGACCTGTTCCATCGCCGCCCGCGGGACGTAGGCCCGCTGCCACTCACTGTCCTCGCGGAGCGGCGAGAGCCACAAACCTTGCGCGATCTCAAGCAAGTCGCTGGCCAGCAGGCCTTCGATGGTCTGACGCCCCCGGCTGTGAATGCGGATCCACACGCCGGGCAAGCGGTTCGCCGTACGGCGGGGCGGGCTGGCCAGCAGTCCGGCGCTCGCGGACCAATCCGCCACGAAATAAATCGCCGCCACCTGGTCGGTTCCCAGCCGCAGTGCTTGGCCCTCGGGGGTCAGCACCTCGATCTCCGTGGCCGCGTTCAAGGCCGCCGTGCCGAGATAGCCGGATACCAGGCCGGCCTGCCGTTGCCGTACCACCACCTTCTTGTGCGTTGATGAGTCCATCGGCGATACCGCGCAATTACGGCTGGCGCCGCCAGCCCAACTCTAGTATGATTCCTTCTGGATCGGCGCGAATTCCATCTTAAGTCATTTCAGTTCAGTCACTTGGAAGAAGTCGCGCCAACAGGGCCGGTCAGGCGATGGAAGCGCTCTCGCATAGCGGTATGGAATCCTCCCCGGAGCCGTGGGTGGAGGCCTGTCTGTTTCGCTTGCGAGTGGAAAAAGGCTTATCTTCCAATACTTTAGCCGCCTACCAGCGCGATCTGGGAATGTTTTCCCGCTGGTGCATCCGGCGCAGCCTCCCCCTGAGCGTCTGCCGGCGTGAGCACCTGCAGCAGTACCTGCTTGAGCTCTACCGCCGGCCGTTGGCTTCCCGCAGCGTGGCCCGGCACTTGACCGCCCTGCGCAACCTCTTCGGGTTCTTGGTGGAGGAGTCGTGGATCCAGCAGGATCCCACCGAGCATGTGGAGTCGCCCGCCATCGGTCAGAAACTTCCCGCCTACCTCTCCACTGGCCAGGTGCAGGCCCTGCTGGCCGCTCCTGCCGAAACGCCGGGCGCCGGCGCTCGGCAGCGGGCTCGCCGGGACCGCGATGCCGCCCTGCTGCAACTGCTCTATGCCACCGGTTTGCGCGCCAGCGAGCTGACGGGGTTGCACTGCAATCATGTGGATCTGGACGCCGGCATCGTGCGGTGCGAGGGGAAGGGCGGCAAGCAGCGGCTGGTGCCCATGCACCGGCGCGCCCAAGCGGCCCTGCAACGCTATCTGCACTCCGCGCGCCTGGTGTTGCTGGGCAGCGCTCCCGACCGTGGCTGGCTCTTTCCCGGCCGCGGCGGCCGGCCGCTGTCGCGCCAGGCGCTCTGGAAACTCTTGCAGCCCTACGGCTGCGCCACCGGCATTGCGGGCTTGTACCCGCACCGCCTGCGGCATAGTTTTGCCACCCATCTGCTGGAGGGCGGCGCCGACCTGCGCAGTTTGCAAGTCATGTTGGGTCACGCCGATCTCCAGACCACCCAGATTTATACCCAAGTGGTGAGCGGGCGCATGCAGCAGGTCTACCGCGCTCACCATCCCCGCGCCTGATCGCAGGCCATCGAGAACTATCATGGCGGATTACAACTTTCTGCTGGAAACCCGGCTGAGTCCCGACCAGCAGCTATCGCTGCAAGTGCTGCAGCGCGTCTGCCGCGCCGCCGGCCTGAACTTGTACCTCACCGGCGGCCCCATGCGCGACCTGCTCACCGGCAAGCCGGTCCGCTTTCTCGAGATCACCACCGAGGGGAACCCGCTCGGATTGGCGGCCGAACTCAAGGCGGCCGGAGCGGAACGCATCAGTCCCAACGCCGAGCACCGCAGCTTGACCTTCAGCCTGCGCGGCGGCCGGGTGCGCGTCAGCGCCGCCCGGCAAACCGCCGCCGCCGAGGGTGGCACCATCGTCGAGGATCTGCGCCGCCGCGGCCTCACCTTGAATTCCATTGGGCTATCGCTGAATCCGGGTTCGCGCGGCCTGCCCTTGGACCCTACCAATGGGGTGGCCGATATCGAAGCGCGCCTGATCCGCATGAATGGGCCCTACGTTTTCTTCGAAGACCCGATCGTGCTGTTGCGCGCCGTCCGCCTGCGCACCCGGCTGGAGTTTGCCCTGGAGGAGCGCACCTTGGCCCGGATGGAGGCTGCCCGCGAAAACGATTACCTCGAGCGCGCCAGCACGGCCTCCCGCGGCCAGGAGTGGGAGGCGATTGCCTACGAACCCGACCCCGCCGCGGTCCTGCAAGCGCTCGACGACGAGCGCTGGCTGGAACCGGCGTTCGGCAAGGGCGTCCGCGCCGCCAAAATGAACTTGGCGGCGCTGCGCCGCCTGAGCGGGGTGATCGATACTTTCGAGCAGTTGGGCTTTACCCTGGATGCCGGTCTCTGCGCCGCTCCTTTCCTGTTGAGCGGCTTGGCGCCCTCGGACCAGAACCGCCTCTCGCAATGGTTTCCCAGCCGTCACCTGGCCGACTGGAAACGAGTGCTGACCGAGGCACGCGCGTTTGAGAAGAAGTTGCAGGCTCTGTCGGGCGGCGGCGCGGAAGCGCAGTGGCGGATTCAGGAGTTGGCCGAGAAGACCCTGCCGGAAGCGGTGGTCGTGACGGCGCTGGATCCCGGCGACTCCAAGTCCGCCGCCGCCAAACGCCTGGCCGAATTCCAGACCGCGGCGCTTCAAATGCGCCGCCGCCTGCCGGTGAATGTTCTCCGCGCCGCCGGTATGGCTCCGCGCTCGATCGAGGGGGAAGAGGTCCTCCGTCCGTGGTATCACCAACTGCTCCGGGGGCAAGCGTTGAGCGATGCCGAACTTTTGGAAGGGGTGCGGGCCGCGGTAACCAAACTGCATCCGCCGCCGGCGCCCAAGGTGGTGCACGAGGAACTGCCAAGAGGGAAGCGCGGAGGCCGCGCCGCCAAGCCCGCGGCGCCGCCCGCCAAGTCCACGGCTCCCGCTCCGGCTCCGCCCGCTCCGGCGAGCCAGGCGCCTACCCCGGTGGCCAAGGCGGTGGCGCCCGTCCCCCGCCCCGGCGCCGCGGCAGCCGCCAAACCGGTGAAAGCGCCACCGGCGCCGCCGAAAAAAAAGACCCCGCAGCCGCCCGCTTCCCCCGCCGCTTCCAAGCGGCCGGCTCCCAAGCCTGCGCCGAAAACGGTCGCCAAGCCGGTCGCCAAGCCGGTTGCCAAGCCGAAACCGAAGCTCAAGCCCAAGGCGCACGCTCCCAAACCGCGCTCCAAGGCCAAGGCCGCGCGCTGAATTCGAGCGCGGCAGCGGCATGGGGCTCCGGGGTCCCCATGCCGGTGCGAGCATAAGCCAAAGGCGCCCGGAATCGCCGGGCGCGCGGCGCAGCCGCGCTGGGGCCCGCGCCCATCAAACGACCAACGCCGGGGCCCCCAAGCCGCTGTCAGCGGCTTGGGGTGGCAACGGGAGCGACCCAGGCAAAAAGTGGCCGTGCCACCAAGGCGATATAATCAGCATCGGAGCCGGGCGGTCTTGGCCGCGTTTCCGATTCTTGAGCATGGATCCGTTCGTCCACCTTCACGTCCACTCCGATTATTCGCTCTTGGATGGGGCTTGCGACGTCACCAAGCTGGTGAACCTCGCCAAGCTGCAGGGCATGGAAGCCGTCGCCCTGACCGACCATGGCAACCTCTTCGGCGCCTGGAGCTTCCACGCCGCCGCACGCGCCGCCGGCATCAAGCCCATCCTCGGGTGCGAGCTATACATCTGCAAGAACGAGGATCACCGCCAGCGGCCCGAATCGGGTAGTGCCGTCACCGGTACCAAGGACGGTTACAACCATCTGATCGTTCTGTGTGAGAACGACACCGGGTACCGGAACCTTGCCAAGATCGTCTCGGAAGCCAGCCTCCACGGGTTTTACTACAAGCCCCGCATCAGCAAAAAATTTCTGGCGGAACACAGCGCCGGCCTGATCGGCCTCTCCGCCTGTCTCAAGGGCGAAGTGCAGGAGTTCCTCAGCGCCGGCCGGCCGCGGGAGGCGGAGCGGGTTGCCGCGGAGTTTCGCGACATCTTCGGTAGCGGCAATTTTTTTCTTGAGATCCAGGACCAGGGGCTGGAGCAGGAGCACCGCATCAAGGACGCGATCCTCGACCTCGCCCGCCGGACTGGCCTGGATCTGGTGGCGACCAACGATTGTCACTATCTCGGCGCCGACGACGCCCGCATGCACGATGTCCTGCTCTGCATCCAGACCGGCAAACGGGTCAACGATGAACAGCGCATGCGCTTCGGCAGCGACCAGTTCTTCCTGAAGACCGGAGAGCAGATGCTCCAGGTCTTCTCCGGGGTCGAGCACGCCGTGCGCCGTACCGTGGACATCGCCGCCCGCTGCGATTTCCATCTGGCCAAGGTGGCCGACCCGTTTCCCGAGTTTGCCGTGCCCGCCGGCTCCAACCGGGACGACTACTTCGAGCAGGTGGCGCGCGCCGGCATGGCCGCCCGCGAAGCCTGGATCGAGACCCGCCGCCGTCTGGGGAAAACCCGCTATGATCGCGCCGCCTACCAGGAGCGTCTCGACCGTGAAATTGCCGTGATTCGCGGCATGCACTACTCCGGGTACTTCCTGATCGTCTGGGATTTTATCCGCTATGCCAAAGAGCGGAAAATCCCGGTGGGCCCGGGGCGCGGATCGGCCGCGGGCAGCCTGGTCTCGTATGCGCTCGGCATCACCGACCTGGATCCGCTCGAGCATGAGCTGCTCTTTGAGCGCTTCCTCAACCCGGAACGCATCTCGATGCCGGATATCGACATTGACTTCTGCATGCACCGGCGCGGGGAGGTCATCGAGTACGTCACCCAGAAATACGGCCGCGAAAACGTCTCCCAGATCATCACCTTCGGCACCATGGCGGCCAAGGCCGCCATCAAAGACGTGGGCCGCGCCCTCGACCTGCCCTACGGTGAAGTGGATCGCATCGCCAAGCTGGTCCCCAACCAGATCAATATCACCCTGGCGGACGCGCTCGAACAGTCGCCGCCGCTCCGCCAATTGGTGGACAGCGATGCGCGGGTACGCGAAGTGGTCGAGGTGGCGCAAAAAGTGGAGGGCCTGTGCCGCCACGCCGGCATGCATGCCGCCGGGGTGGTCATCGCCCCGCGGCCCCTCACCGAACTGGTGCCGCTGTTCAAGACCAACCGCGACGAAATCGTGACCCAGTTCGACATGAACGGGTTGGAAAAGCTCGGCCTGCTGAAGATGGACTTCCTCGGGCTCACCACCCTCACCATCCTCGAAGAAGCGGTCGGTATGATCGCCCGTAACCGGGGCGAGTCGGTGGATCTGGCCCATTTGCCGGAAGAAGACGCCGCCACCTTCGAGCTCTTCGGCAAGGGCCTGACCAACGGCATCTTCCAGTTCGAGTCCTCGGGCATGCGCGATATCCTGCGCCGCTACCGCCCCACCCAACTTAGCGACCTCACCGCCCTCAACGCGCTATACCGCCCCGGACCCATCCAGGGCGGTATGATCGACGACTTCATCGAACGCAAGCTCGGCCGCAAGCCCATCGCCTACACCGTCCCCGAGCTGGAGCCCATCCTGCGCGAGACCTACGGCGTATTCGTCTACCAGGAACAGGTCATGCAAGCCGCCAACCAACTGGCCGGCTACAGCCTGGGTCAGGCCGACATCCTGCGCAAGGCGATGGGAAAGAAGAACCAGGAGGAGATGGACCGCCAGCGCGTCAAGTTCGTCGAGGGCGCGCGCCAGCGCGGACTTCCCTCCGGCCCGGTCGAGCGCGTTTTCGACCTGATGGCCCAGTTCGCCGGCTATGGCTTCAACAAGAGCCACGCCGCCGCCTATGCCTGGGTCGCCTACCAAACCGCCTACCTCAAGGCGCACTACCCGGTCGAGTTCATGGCGGCCGTGCTCAACGCCAGCATCGCCTCCACCGACAACATGGTGAAGTACATCAAGGAATGCCGGGAAATCCATGTGGCCGTCGAACCGCCGGACATCAACGTCAGCCTGGCCGGCTTCACTCCCCAGGGCGACGTCATTCGCTTTGGCCTTAACGCGGTCAAGAACGTGGGCGAAACCACCGTCCAGGCGATTCTGGCCAAGCGTGCCGAGGCGCCCTTCACCGATCTGTTTGATTTTTGCGCGCGCGCCGGCGGCAAGGGGCTCAACAAACGCGTGGTGGAAAGCCTGATCAAGAGCGGCGCCCTCGACGCCTGGGGCGCGCGCGCCGCGCTTGCGGCGGGGGTCGAACGCGCTCTGGAGCAAGCCCAAAAAGCGGAGAAGGAGCGCGCCAGCGGCCAGCACGGCCTCTTTCTGGATTTCGCCGACGACACCCCCGCCGCCGCCCCGGCGCTCCCGGCGGCGGCCGACTGGGACGAAGCCACCCGCCTGGCCGCCGAAAAAGAGGTTCTCGGCTACTACGTCAGCGGCCATCCACTCGATCGTTTTGTGGACCGCATGGCCGACCTCAACGCCGTGCCGCTCGATGCCGTGGAGGCGCGCGGCGCCTCCCGCAACGACGACATCCTGGTCGCCGGGATCCTGTCCCAGGTCCAAGTCCGCCGCAACAAGAAAGGCGAGGCCTGGGCCAGTGCCTGGCTCGAGGATCGCACCGGGCGCCGCGAGCTGCTGTGCTTTGCCGAGGCCTACCGGCGTCTCGAAGGCCAGTTGCGCCTGACCCAGCCGGTGTTGGTGCGCGGCCGCGTCATGGCCGAGGACGAAGGCGAGGCCAAGCTGCAGGTGATGGACATCAACGATTTGGCATCCGCTCCCCTGGCGCTGCCCCAGAGCCTGCGCCTCCGCCTCGCGCTCGACCAGAGTGATGCGCGGAACCTCGGCCGTTTGGTGGAAATGCTCAAGACTCCCTCGGGATCGGCTAAACTACACCTGCACGCCTTTTCCGAGCGGGATCAGTTCGAACAGATCCTGGAAATCACCACCGGCGTGGCCGGGGGCTGCGCCTTCCGGCGCGACCTGGAAAATCTTTGCGGCCCCGGTTCGGTGCGTGTGCTGGAGTAGCGAGGACGCTTGGCCGATCACCCTAATCTGACCCCACCCCCTGCTCCCGAACTTCCGATCGAACTGCTCGACGGCGACTCGGAGGCTTGGAGACGGGTCCAACTCGCCCGCCATCCCCAGCGGCCGAACTTTCTCGACTGGTTGCCGCTGCTCTGCACCGATTTTTCCGAGATCCATGGCGACCGGCGCTTCGGCGACGACGCCGCCCTGGTCGTGGGCATGGCCCGCTTTCGCGGCCGCGAGGTCATGGTCGTCGGCCAGCAGAAGGGCCGGGAGATCAAAGAGAAGATCCTGCGCAACTTTGGCATGCCGCAACCGGAAGGCTATCGCAAGGCCCTGCGGGCGATGCGCTTGGCGGAAAAGTTCCGCCGCCCCATTCTCAGTTTTGTGGACACCAACGGCGCCTATCCCGGCGTCGACGCCGAGGAGCGGGGCCAGGCCGAAGCGATTGCGTTCAACCTGCGCGAGATGGCCAAGCTCGGCGTTCCGGTGATCGCCACCATTGCCGGCGAGGGCGGCAGCGGCGGGGCGCTGGCCATCGCGATTGGGAACCGCGTGCTGATGCTGGAAAACGCGATCTACTCGGTCATTACCCCGGAAGGGTGCGCCTCGATTACCTGGCGCGATGCCGCCATGAAAGCCCGCGCCGCCAACGCCCTTAAGCCCACGGCCGCGGACATGCTCCGCCTGGGCTTAATTGACGAGGTTGTCCCGGAGCCTCCGGAGGGCGCCCATGCCGACCCGGCTCAGGCGGCGGAGTTGCTGGGCGGCGTCATAGAGCGCCATCTGGCCGCGCTGGCCGCCCTGAGTCCCGCCGAACTGCGAGCGGACCGATACCGCCGTTTCCGCACCATGGGACAATTCTTTCTCCCCTCCGGTCTTTAGCACCTTCTCCCGCCCGGGCCCCCGGGAAAATATCGTGCAGGCTCTTTATGTTCCTGCTCGAGGCTCTCCAAACCTTTCGCGCCTCCTGGCGGTCCGAGCCGCTGGCCGACTGGCTGGAACTGCGCTGCCCGGTGGCCGGCGATGCTACTCCCGAGTTGGACGAGATGGTTTCCCCATGGAGGCGGGAACTGCTCGAACGCTGCCGTCATCTGGCACGGCGGTGCCTGGCGCGGCAGTGCATCGGCTTGGCCACCCTCCGCGCTTGGACCGAATCGCGGCACACTTGCCTCGAACTTGCCTGTGAGGGGCGGATTGTCGCCCACTGGTACTTCATCCGCCGTCCAGGTTACGGCTCGGGCATTTGCCCACGCCACCGCGGCCGGAGAGTTTTACCGGCGATGCCTCACTGCGAACCTTCAGGCGCGATCGCTTGTGTAGTCTCGTCCAACCCCGCTACGGCGGAGGCGCTGCGGCCTCTGCGCTCGCTGCGCCTCGACCTATGGGTTACGGCGTCCCCGCGGCTGGCGCGGCTCTGGCTCGCCCGGCATCCCGATTGCCCCTTAGTCATCTCCGAACGCGAAAACCTCAGCTTCCAATCCCCAGCCCGGCCTGGCGTGCATATTCTTCTGGAATTGCCCTCCACTACCCAGGAGATTCTTGCCGCAGCACGCAAAATTTGCCGATCTCCCGCCTCAGCTTTCCCTTCAGCTCTGCTAACCCCTGTGTTTTGAATGCGCCCCGTTTGGCAACGCGGTTGCAGTATAGAAGTCAGACGAAGTGGCGCAACCTGAAAAGGGATCCGGATTGAAAGCAGAATCCGGATCCCTTTTCGCATTTCGGAACGCAATCAATGACGACGATAACCGGAGCGAGGCACCAACCCCGCGAGCGCTCCTCATTTAACGCAGGATGGTCTGCATCAGGTCGGTCTTGAGCAGCGCTTGCAAGCTGCTCTCGGGCGAGGCGACTTGCAAAAACGCATGGTCGCCGGCCGAATCCACCTGAACCTGGTTCAGAATCGCCTTGGCGTCCGGGTTCTTTTCTTCTTTCGTGCGCACCGCGATGGCCGCGTTCAACCCGGTGCTCACCGCCGCGGCGCTGAGCGCGTCCGTCGTCATCAGTTCCAGGTTGAGCTGCACCTCGTTGTCGAAAGAGACGGTGTAGCGTGCGCCGTTGAAGTGCTTGTCGATTAGGCTGGGGTCCAGTCCGCCGGTGCTGCTGCCGATCATGGTGCGGATCATGGTGCGCGAGCCCTGGGCGTCGAGCACGCTCCATACGTCGCTTGACTGCGTGCCCGCGATCAGGTCGCTCATCTCCTCGTTGCTGCCGATCTTGGGCGCGCCCTGCTCGGTCTGGATCGCCAAGGTCACCGCCTCCTTGGAACCAAAGACCAGGGTGGAGTTGTCGGGTACAAAAAACGTCAGGCCGTTGGCGGTATATACCGATACCCCGTTGATTTCGGGTGGGTTCGGTTGTTTCGGCGTCTTTTGGTAAAAGTGTGCGAGCTGCATCCCTCCGAAGTTCCCTTCGGCCACGCCGATCAGGCCGACGCCCTTGCTGTCGCTCTGCTGGTAGG
>DATNAC010000019.1:0-7213 GCA_035573035.1 Terriglobales bacterium | reverse complement strand
TCGCCGACAGCGTCCGCGGGGTGATTCGCCGCGACCGGATCATCGAGCTGCTGCAGGCGCAGCTGCGTCCGAGTCATATTTAGACCAGGCCCGGATGGGGCGCGGGGTGCTGCAAAGCGTGGAATGAGATGATACAAGCATGCATCCTCCTGCCTGCCAGGCGCCCGCCCCGGGAGGGCCGGGCATTCCGCCGCGCTGGACGCGCGGCGCCAAGGACGCGGTGGGCACCGCCTATTCCGCCTCCAGCCGGCTGTGGTTCACGCTGGCTCAGGGAACAGTCACGGAAGTCTACTTTCCGACGGTGGACCGGCCCCAGGTGCGGGACTTGCAGTACCTCTTCACCGACGGCGCCACCTTTTTCGTGGGCGAGCGCCGCGATTGCGAGTCGAGCACCGAGGTGCTGGCACCGGGCGCGCTGGGATTCCGTGTGCGGACGGAGGATCGCCAGGGCCGCTTCCGCTGCATCAAGGAAATAATCGCCGATCCGCATCTGAGCTGTCTGCTGGTGCACACGCGGCTGGAAGTGAATGCCGAGCTGGCGCGCAACCTGCGGATGTTTGTGTTGTGCGCGCCGCATCTGGACGGCATCGGGAACCACAACAGCGCCTGGGTCACGCAAACCACCGGCCGCACCGTGCTCACCGCCAACCGCAACCAGTCCTGGCTGGCGATCGGCGCCACCGCCGGTTTGCAGAACGCCTCCGTGGGGTTTGTGGGCGCCAACGACGGCTGGAGCGACCTGGCCGCGCATTTGCGCCCCACCGTGGCCTACGACTGCGCCCTGGACGGCAACGTGGCGCTGTGCGCCGAACTGGACCTGCGCCGCGCCCAACCCGGCCTGGCGGCGCACGACTTCGCGCGCGGCCGCGCTTTCGAGTTCACGCTCGCGCTGGCGCTGGGAGATGCCGAGCCGGCGGCGGTCAACACCCTGCTGCAGGCCCTGGTCCAGCCCTTCGCCGAGGCGCGGCAGCATTTCCTGGAGCAGTGGCAGCGCACCGCCGAGCACCGCCGGCCGCTCGAAGCGCACTCCCAGGATGGGGGCGCGCTCTACCAGCGCAGCGTCAGTTTGCTGCTGGCGCACGAGGACAAGACCTATCCGGGCGCGCTGATCGCTTCCCTCTCGATTCCCTGGGGCGAGACCAAAGGCGACGAGGATTTGGGCGGTTACCACCTGGTGTGGACGCGCGATCTGGTCAACAGCGCCACCGGTTTGCTGGCCAGCGGCGATGCCGCCACCGCGCGCCGGGCGTTGGTGTATCTGGCGGCGGCCCAGCACCCCGACGGCGGCTTTGCCCAGAACTTCTGGATCAACGGGACCCCCTACTGGCAGGGAATACAGCTGGACGAGGTGGCGTTTCCCATCCTGCTGGCTTGGCGTCTGTTGCACCACCACGCCCTGCACGACATCGAGCCCACGCCGCTGGTGCTGCGCGCGGCGGGGTACCTGATGCGGCAGGGGCCCGCCACGCAGGAGGAGCGCTGGGAGGAGGCGGGCGGCTACTCCCCCTCCAGCCTGGCGGCGCAGATTGCCGGCTTGGTGTGCGCCTCCGATTTCGCACGCCGGGCCGGGGACGAGGCCATGGCGCGGCTCTGTCTCGAGTATGCCGATTTTTTGGAGGCGCACCTCGAGGCCTGGACGGTGACGAACCAGGGGGCACTGCTGCCTGGGGTGACGCGCCACTATATCCGCGTCAACCCCGCGCCGCTCGGGGGCGTGGGCGCCAACGAGGATCCCAACGCCGCCATCCTGCACATCAACAACCGGCCGCCGGGCGAAGCGGCCGAGTTTCCGGCGCGCGACATCGTGGATGCGGGCTTTTTGGAGTTGGTGCGCTACGGCATCCGCCGCGCCGGAGATGCCCTGATGGAAGATTCGTTGCGGGTGGTGGACTCGCAGCTCAAGGTGGTCACACCGTTTGGCCCGTGCTGGAAGCGGTACAACCATGATGGCTACGGACAGCGTCCGGATGGCTACGCCTATGTGGGCTGGGGCCAGGGGCGTCCGTGGCCGCTGTTGACCGGCGAGCGGGGGCATTACGAGCTGGCGGCGGGCCGCGACGTGACCTCCTACATCCGGACGATGGAACAACTGGCCAATCAGCTCAACCTGCTGCCCGAGCAGGTGTGGGATCAACCCGACCGCCCAGGCGAATTTCTCTACTTTGGCCGGCCCACCGGCTCGGCCATGCCGCTGATGTGGGCGCACGCCGAATACATCCGGCTGCTGCGCTCGCGCGCCGACGGCGTGGTCTTCGACTGCATTCCGGCGGTGGCGGAACGCTATCTGGCGCCGCGGCGGCGGCCCAGCGACCTGGAAATCTGGAAGCCGCACCGGCAGGTGGCGCGCGTGCCGGCCGGCGGCCGGGTCCGCATCCAAGTGCCGCAGGCCTTCTTCCTGCACTTCAGCCGAGACCAATGGGCCACGGTGGAGGAGGTCCGCTCAACCGCCACCGGCTGCGGCTTCGAGTACGTGGATGTCGCGCTGGCGCGCACGCAGAAGGCGCCGCTACGGTTCACCTTCCGCTACCTGGACGGGCACTGGCAGGGGCAGGACTACCAAATCGAGGTGGGAGAGAGCCTGCGATAGACTGATCGAGAAGCACTTCGAGGAGACCAGAATGAAGCTCACCCCGGGGAAGTTGAAGGGATTGCAGGCGGTTTCGGATCAGCGCGGCGTCATCGCCGCCGCCGCCATGGACCAGCGCGGCAGCCTGAAGAAGGCACTCGGCCCGCAGACCACGGCCGAGATGATGAGCGAGTTCAAGACCGCCGTCAGCCGCCTGCTGACGCCCTACGCCAGCGCGATCCTGCTTGACCCCGAATACGGCTTGCCCGCCGCCAGAGCCCGGGCCGCGAATGCCGGCCTGCTCTTGGCCTATGAAGAGAGCGGCTATGACAACACCCAGCCGGGGCGCTTGCCCGACCTGCTGCCGCACTGTTCCGTGCGCCGGCTGCAGGCCGACGGCGCCGACTGCATCAAGGTGTTGCTCTACTACACCCCGTTCGAGCGTCCCGAGATCAACGACATCAAGCATGCTTTCATTGAGCGCATCGGCGCCGAGTGCCAGGCCGCCGACATTCCGTTTTTCCTCGAGTTTGTTGGCTACGATCCCGATGGCGGCGACGAAAAAGGCCTGGAGTATGCCCAGCGCAAGCCTGAGATCGTGCGCGCCAGCGTGGCCGAGTTCAGCCGCGGCCAGTATGGGGTGGACGTGCTGAAGATCGAGATTCCGGTCAACGGCAAGTTCGTCGAGGATACGCCCTCCTTCCAAGGACAGCGCGCGTACAGCCGGGACGAGGCGCTGGACTACTTCCGCGCCACGGCGGCGGCGGCACGGCGGCCGTTCATCTTTCTGAGCGCGGGGGTGAGCAACGCCGAGTTCAACCAGAACCTGGCTTTGGCCGCGGCTTCGGGCGTGAAGTTCAACGGCGTGCTGTGCGGACGCGCGACCTGGAAGGACGGCATCGGCGTCTATGCCCAACAAGGCCTCAAGGGCTTCGAGACCTGGCTCCAAACCCAGGGGCGCAAGAATATCGAAGCGGTGAACGAGAGCCTGAAGGCGGCCTCGCCCTGGTACGCCGCCTACGGCGTCAGCTCCGCCGCCGCCCTGGCGTAGGTATGCCGCTTGGGCTGTACCTGGCGGTGCCGTTCTGCCGCAGCAAATGCAGCTTCTGCAACTTTGCCAGCCAAGTGCACTCCCCGCGGGTGTTCTCCGAGTACTGTGCGCTGCTGGTGCGGGAGATCGAGTTGGCCGCGGCGCAGGGGCTGGAGGGCGCCGCGGTGGACACCGTCTATTGGGGCGGCGGCACACCCAGCCTTCTGGCGGGGCCGGATTTTACCGCCGTGGCCCGGGCCCTGCGCGAGCATTTCCGCGTGCTCCCGGGAGCCGAGCATACGGTCGAGGTGGCCCCGGGAACGTTGCGGCCGGATTTTCTCGAGGCGATGCTGGCGGCCGGGGTGAATCGGGTCAGCCTGGGAGTCCAATCCTTCGTCGACGGGGAAGCGCGGGCGGTGGGGCGGCTGCACGACGCCGCGGTGGTGGCGCGCGACCTGCGGCAACTGCGGGCCGCCGGGCTGCACGACATCAACCTCGATCTCATTGCCGGGCTGCCGCACCAGACGCTCGCAAGCTGGCGATCGTCGCTGGAGCAGACCCTCGCCGCCGAGCCGGCGCACGTTTCGGTCTATATGCTCGAGGTGGACGAAGAGAGCCGGCTCGGCGGAGAACTGCTGGCTGGGGGCGCCCGCTACCACGCCCATCACGTTCCCGATGACGACCTGATCGCCGATGCCTATCTGCTAGCTTGCGAGCAACTGGAGTGCGGCGGGATTGGACAGTACGAAATTTCCAATTTCGCCAGGCCGGGCAGCGAGAGCCTCCACAACCAGCGGTACTGGCTGCGGCAACCATATCGCGGCTTCGGGCTGGACGCACACTCGCTGCTGGCGGAGTCGCGCTTTGCCAACCCCGACAGCTTGGCTGAGTATCTGGAGCCGTTGCGCCGCGGTATGCTCCCGTGCTCGGCGGCGGCGCCGGTCACACCGCTCGCGGCTCTGGAGGAGACGCTGTTTCTCGGCCTGCGCCGCAATGCCGGGTTGACGCCGACGCGGCTGGACGAGTGCGCCGCAACCGTGCCGGGCTTCGGGGAGTGGGTAGCGCCGAAGCTGGAGCGGCTGCGGGCCGACGGTTTGTTGACCGGGGACCAGGGCGCGTGGCGGCTGAGCGCCCAGGGCCGCCTGCTCGCCAACCGGGTCTTCACCGAATTCCTCGGGTTTCCCGCCAGCGTTTGATGGGCGCGGACTCCAGCGCGGCTGCGCCGCGCGCCCCGCTTCTGCTCGCACCGGCATGGGGACCCCGGAGCCCCATGCCGGTGCTGCGCTCGCGGGGGCCGCGCCTGCAATGCTTGCCGGGGGCGCGAAACTCGCACTACGAGTTTCGCTCCTGCGGAATTACGACCACCCCACCGCGCAGAACGCGGTGGGGGCCGAGTTCGCAGCCCTTCGCGCCGACTTTGCCCACAGTGCAAACGGCGGGCCCCCGCGAATCGCGCTACTCTGGCTAGATGCGAGGACGTTTCAGCCCCAAGGGGATGACCGAGGTCGAGGCGATGCAGGGGCGCGGTGTGCGCGCCGCGGTAGACTTGCGCAGCGACACCGTGACCCGGCCCAGCCCCGAGATGCGCCGCGCCATGGCCGCGGCCGAGGTGGGCGACGACGTCTACGGCGAAGATCCCACCGTCAACCGCCTGGAGTCGCGCGCAGCCGATGTCCTGGGCCGTCCGGCGGCGCTGTTCGTTCCCAGCGGCACCATGGCCAACCAGATCGCGGTGCGGCTCCATACACAACCCGGGCAAGAAGTGGTGTGCGAGTCCCGCTCGCACTTCTACAACCTGGAAATGGCCATGACCGCCGCCTTCTCCGGCTGCCAGTGCCGTGCCGTGGCGACCGAGAGCGGACGCTTGACCTGGGGCGCGGTGGAGCCCGCCCTGCGCCAAGGCGATCCCTACCACCGCGCCCAAACCGGTCTGGTAATGGTCGAGAACACCCACAACTGGGCGGGCGGGGTGGTGCTGCCGCCTCCCATGACGCAGACCCTGTGCCGCGAGGCGCATGCGCGCGGCGTGGCCGTGCACCTGGATGGGGCCAGAATCTTCAATGCCGCGGCGGCCCTCAACCTGCCCGTGGCGGCTTTGGCGGAACCTTTTGACTCGGTGATGTTCTGCCTCTCCAAGGGGCTGGGCGCCCCGGTGGGCTCGTTGCTGTTAGGTGCGGAGGCCTGGATCCACCGCGCCCGAATCGTCCGGAAAATGCTGGGCGGAGGGATGCGGCAAGCCGGAGTACTCGCCGCGGCTGGCCTGGTGGCGCTAGAGAAAGGTCCTCACCACCTGGCCGAGGATCACGCCAACGCGCGCTTCCTGGCGGAAGAAATATCGCGGATTGCCGGCATTACCCTGGATCCGGCCCAGGTGACCACCAATATAGTGGTCGCGGATGTCAGCGGTACAGAGTTCCGCTCGCCCCACATTGTGGCGCGGTTGGCCGAGCGCAATGTGCTCGTGAGTGCGCTGGACGACATTCATGTGCGCCTAGTGACCCACTGCGACGTGGACCGTTCCGCCTGCGAGGAGGCGGTCTTTGCTTTGCGCGCGGTCATCGAGCGCGAGTGACATCCCCCCCCCTAAAGAGGATTGGTCAAAGTCCCCGGGTGGGTCACGCCTAACCCCTTTAGAATCAGCGTTTGACTCGTTTGCACTCATCGGCCGAATTTTTGATCTGACATAGGGGGAAATTTTGTTCCTCTTCCGCTATACTTTTGGAGTATCTGACCGCACTGTATAGCTGCGAGGGGAGTAGTCTCGTCGCGGTTAGGACAGTCTGCATATGGCCGAACACTTCACGCAGTGGGTTTGGGCAGGATTCGCAAGCCGCAGTCTCGCAGCCGACGAAGCTGTGGCGGTGCGCGCGCATCTGCGCACCGGTTGCGAAAGTTGCGCGCGCGAAGAGCGCTTTTGGCGCGTGATGGGCGTGACCATCCGGCAAGAGCGGGAACCGCTGCCGGCGGGCAGCCTGGAGCGGGCCTTGGCTCACGGCGCGCGTGCGGCCGCGAGCGTCGCCGCCAGCTCCGAACGGGGATTCCGGTTGGCGTTCGATAACTTCACGGCGCCATTGGCGCTCAGCGTGCGCGGGCCGCAAGCCCGGCGGCACTGCGTGTACGAATTGGATCCGGAGCCGGGCATGGCGAGCGGCCAACGGGCCAGCGTGGAAGTCATGGTGGAGCGGGTGGGCCGGAGCGAAGGCTGGAGCGTGGTGGGCCAGCTCCTGGACCCGAGTGGCGAAGGCTGGCGGGACTGTTCCATGGAGTTGACCGGCGAGGCGCCGGCGGCGGCGCCAGTGCGCTGCCGGACAAACGGGTTTGGCGAGTTCGCGTTTGCCCCGGCCCAAGCCGGGCCCTGGCGTTTGGACTTGCAGGCTGGGCAACGGCACTGGGGCATCGCCCCGCTGCTCATGCCATAGGGCAGCCGGCAAGCTTAGGCGGAGACTGGGGGAATAGAAGTGACCGGATCGTATTTGGGTCGGCAGGTTTCGGGAGACAGAGTATGAAGAGTGTGGGATTGAAGAAATTCGGAATGGCGTGGGCGCCCGGACGCGCGGCTGCCGGTGTGGTCATTCTCGCCGGTTGCATGGTGCTGGGCGGGAACGCCCTGGCTGCCA
>DATNAC010000018.1:0-4194 GCA_035573035.1 Terriglobales bacterium | reverse complement strand
CCGCCACCAGCGAGCTGCAGACGCTGCAATCCATCCAGCCCACCCACATCCTGCCCCGCGCGCGCGAACGCTGGCACAACGTCGTCGCCCGCCTCACCGACACCCGCGACCTCCCCGCCGCCCGCGACGCCCTGCGCGAACTCATCGGCGACCGCGTCACCATCAAAAACGAAAACGGCGACCTCTTCGCAGAGATCGCCGCATCGGAATGTCAGATAAAGCTGGTAGCGGGGGCGCGATGTGGTCTCTATCTTACAGAGCCCCTCCGCGTGCCTCTCTCCCGCTCAGAGTCCGAGGATAGTAAGGCAAAGCGGCGGCCGTGACAATACCGGGAGGCTCGAGCGCGGCATCGTGCGGCCAGCAGGTTGCCCATGGGCCTAGGCCCAGCAACCACTGGCAAAAAAGCCGGGCTTTCGCCCGGCTTCCTTGTGTCACGTTACGTCCATCAGCCCGGCGAGCTGCGCGGATCATCCGCCCTCGGGTAGCTCCGTTCCTCCTGGACGGTACCGTCCGCCTTGTGAATCTTCACCGAGATGGACTTTCCGTCGGCGAACTGACGGGTTTGCTGGATCAGATCAGCCTTCGTGTCGGCCTTCAACGTCGCGCGTTGGCCACCAGCCGCGGTGAGCGCCCACTGATTGCCACGTTTGGTGATGTGGTAGCTCTTCATCGCGACTTACCTCCCTTCGGCTTGTTGGGAGCCTGGGTCAACGCCGAGCCCGCCACCGAGCGCTGGGCGGGGGTGGACTTGGGGTTTCCCAAGATTTTCGCGGCCTGACTGGCCACGCGAGGGCTGGTCTTTTCGTTACTCGTTTTCATGGCATTACCTTTTTCAGTTGTAGGTAGTGCCCCGGCCCTGTCATTGTGTTGACAGGGCACCCGCCGGATCGGTAACGTTCGCTTGTCACAGCACTCGAAACCACCCGGGGATTCTTCGGAGCGTTTTGAGTTCACCGAAGCCGCCTGGTGCTACCCAGGCGGCTTTTTTGTGATCTCGCCACTAGTTAACCCCGGGAAACTGGGGAAGTAAAGTCCTGAATCCCCATCGCGGGGGTAAAACGAGCCCGTGGAACACAACATGTAGTGTTCCACGGGCAGAGAACTGCCGCGAGGCCCGCCCGATCACGGCCGGTGGCGGGCGGCGATCCCGCCGCGGCGTTCGCCCTACCGGACCACGCCCTTACTGCGCAGCTGGCGCAGGCAGGCGTGTTCGCCCTGGCGGATGGCGACCTCGGTTTGATACAGCCCGATGGCCAGCAGGATCCACGCGTCGGTGTTTTTCAGGTCGGCCAGGGACTGCAGCGGCGGGATCGGCGGCAGCTGCGCCGGTGGCGGGGTCTGGTCACAGGTCACCACGGGCGGCGGCGTTGGCACGGCGACGGGCCGCGTCGAGCTCTTCTTGCACGCCGGCAGGGCGCTGGCACACAGCGCGATCAGCAGCAGGCTGGGCCAGGTAGATCGTGCGGACTTTTTCGGCGGCGTCATTGGTGGTGGCCTCGATTTTCGGCAGCTGGGTGTCGAGCGCGATGTGCAAATCGACGCCGGCGGCGGCGGCATCGGCGGCGCGTTGCGTTGCTTGCGTCTGCGCCGCCTGGGCGGCCACCGCATCGGCGGCCAGGACTTGCTGGCGGCCGGCTTCGAACTGGCGCGCGCCGTAGTCCTGCAGGCGGTTGTAGCCCCACCCTGCCAGCCCGGCCACGAGCAGCGCGGCCAGGATTGGGCGCCAATAACTCAGCAGGATCTTCATCGGATGATGGCGATGGCCGCCGCCACCAGCAGCCAGAACGCCACGGCGCCGGCACAGGCGTAGACGATGCCGCGGGCCGGATCCAGATCGTCGCGGCGGGTCATGGTTTCTTTGCCGGTTTGTCTTCGGCCGGCAGCTGGACGGTGCCCACCACCTTGGCGGCGGTGTTGGCTGCCTTGGCCGCGGTGGATGCCGCGTCCGCCGCCTGGTCGGAGGCTTTCACAGCGGAGCCGGCCAGGCGGCTGATCAACTGATCCTTTGCGCTCAGCGCGGCCTGATATGCGGCGGCGGTCTTGGCGACCTCATCAGCGCGATCAGCGCGGGCCTGCACCGTGGCCAGGCAGTAGCCGTATCCGAATGTGGCCGCGGAGAGCGTGAGCACGGCCAGCCACGGCGCGTGGTCGCGGTACCAGTCGGCTACTTTCTGTCCGCGCGTCACGGCGGCGTCGACGCGGGCTGCAAGGCGGCGAGCTGGCGTTGCAGCTTCGCCACCTGGTCGCTCAGATCGGACACTTGCTGGCGCAGGCCGCTGATCTGCTCCACGGCCGCGTCGCGCGAGTCACTGAGTTCCTTGTTGCGCGCGCGTTCCAACTCGATCTGCTGGCGCAGGTCCTCGATCAGGGATCGGTAGGCGGTGTCGGCGGAACGGTCCGTGGCGTCCTTCGACAAGAATCGGCGCAACCAGAGGATGGCCCCGACGATGGCAGCACTGGCCAGCCCGATCAGACCGCCGATGCCGTTGGGGAGGTTGCTTGGATCGTCCATCGTGGCCCCGCAGTATCTGGTCATGTTCGACGCCCTCCACGCTTGTCCGCGCGCGATCAGTGGCCCCTGTTGTAGAAAGTGGTGGCCACGACTATGGCCACGTGTAAGCCGCCACGTTGGCCGTTTCCAGCCCCCGCTGCAGCATGGCCGCCACTCGAGCAGTGGCTTCGCCCTTGGTGATTTTTCCGTCGGTGTTTGCGTCCAGGCCGGCGTTCTGGCGGTAAGACGCGCCGGTGCCGGAGAACAGCACCGTGCTGTCGAGCGTGCCGATGTACTTCGGCAACAAGATCGCCATGTACATGTCGCTCAGCGACGCGATGCGGCGTGCGTACCGTTTGAAGTACGCACGCACGTAGGTGAGTTGCGATTCCGGGGAGAGCAGCGCGAGGTTTTCGGTGGTGGCGCCGAGGTCGGCCGCTGTCGACGGCATGAACTGGATCAGCCCCACCGCCCCGCTGCCGGCAGCGTTGCGCACGGATGCGCTGAACGTGCCGGCGCTCTCGAAGGCCATGCACGCCATCAGCCAGCTCGCGTGCGCACCACTCCAACCGAACTCGGCACAGATGCCCAGCACGTGCCGGGCAAATTCAGTGCTGACGCGTGCGCCCCAGGCGAGGTTGACGGGCGTGGCGGATGCGGAACGGGAATCCATGCCCGCAGCATGCGGCGGCGGGTGCGGGTGAGTTTAGGGGAACTTGCCCGCAGCTTGTCGCCCGCTATTGGCCGCGAAACTTGGCCAGCGCCTCCGCCTCACTGACCCGCAGGCCATCCACCCCGGCGAGGCCGGCAACGTCGCAGAACTCGCCGAACGCCATGTCGCAGGCCTTGCAGCCACACTCGCCGGCACAGCGCGGAGCGCACGCGGGCGTGCAGGTGCATGGCAGCTCCAGGTCCGGCTCGGTGTCGGCGGCGGACAGGTCCGGGAAGTAGCCTTGCGTGTGCGGCCAGCGGCGTCGGCCTTCGGGCGTGGGGATTGACTGGTCGTTCACAGGGAAATCGGCTCCACGAGTTCGGCGCCTTTGTTGCTGGGGCTGCCCACGGCTTTGGTTACGGGATAGTACGTCAGCGCCGCTTCGGGCACCTGGTCGAGCAGGCTCTGGGCGACCTCCGCGTCGGCCGTCAGCCAGTCGGCCCAGTCGGCCGGCGGCAGGATCACGGGCTGCCGGTCGTGGATGTCGCGGCTTACCCTGCCCGCCTCCCCGATCACGATCGTGAAGGTGCGCAGCCAGTCATCCGCTTCGCTGGCTCGCCAGACCTCCCACAGCCCCGCGAACATCAGCAGTGTGTCATCGGGCGCGTGGATGAAGTACGGCTGTTTATGGCCGGGCTCGCCCTGCCACTCGAAATAGCCGGACGCCGGCACCAGGCAGCGGCGCTTCTTGAGGGCACTACGGAACGCGGGCTTGGTGGCGACGGTCTCGACCCGCGCGTTGATCATGTTCGCGCCGATTTTGGTGTCTTTCGCCCAGCTGGGCACCAAGCCCCACCGCAGCGCCTTCACCTGGTATCCCTCCGCGCCCGCCGCCAGCACCGGCGCCAGATGGGTTGGCGCTACGTTGTACTGCGGTTCGCGCGGGTTCAACGCCGCCTCCAGGTCGACCTCCATCAGCTCCAGCGCCTGCCGCGCCTCACGCGAAAGGCTGATGGGCCCGAACATCGCGTAGCGACCGCACATCAGCCAT
>DATNAC010000017.1:0-2874 GCA_035573035.1 Terriglobales bacterium | reverse complement strand
TTTACCGCATCGATGAGCAACAGCCCCCGATTGCCCTGCTTGAAGCGGCGCACCGGCACGGGGCGGCCGCCGAACCCGTCCACCAGGCCGCGCTCAAGGCGTTCACCCAGGCTGCCCAGAACATTGTTGAGCACGCCGTCCACCCGTCCTGTCTTTCCTTCTGGTCGCTGCGGTCCCACAACAGCTTCAAAAAGGAGATCAATCTCTTCCGCCGGATTATGACAGTCAATGGCGCGAGGCTCCGACAACACCAGGCCGTGGAAGAGTAACGACGATAAGTGGCGCCACCAAGCTTCGGTTCCGGCTTCCAGAGGGTCGGTAGCGTAAGGCAATTGCGGCGCCGCAACCCAGCCCCGGCCGCGTCAACTCGCGCGAGACCACCTCCGAGATCATGGCGGCTGCGCCCTGCGCTCCAGGGGCGAACTTGACGGCGCAAAGCTCGCCCGGCTGGTCGCTGTGGTCGGGCCGGGTGGTGCAGTAGACGCGGCGCGGCCGCCAGTTGGTTCGAATGTGCGTGACCGGCCCGTCGTCGCGATAGGCATAGAGGGTGGGCAGCGACGGCATGGCGTGATACGCGCCATTCTACTCTGGGGCCAGCAAGCCAGCACCCTCTGCCGCGCCAACGCGTTCCTGTGTCAAAATGCGGCAGGCCATGCCCAGCCACCAGGACCACGCCAACCTCATCTGGCAGATCGCCGACCTGCTGCGCGGGCCCTACCGGCCGCCGCGGTACGAGCGGGTGATGCTGCCCATGACGGTGCTGCGGCGCTTCGACTGCGTGCTGTCGCCCACCAAGGCCAAGGTGCTGGCCGAGGCGGCGCGGCGCAAGGGAGGCAAGCTCGGCAACGAGGCGCTCGACAAGGTGCGCGGGGAGCGTCGTCAACTGGGAGGAAGTGGCCCGACGCTATGAACAGGCAAAACAGGCCTAAGCAAGCATGAGCCCGGCCACAGGGCCGGGGACGGCGCCGTTGTCGCGCGGCCTGTCGCTGCGCGGGGCGATCGCGGTCAACATGATCGACATGATCGGGGTGGGGCCCTTCATCACCCTGCCCCTAATCGTGGCCGCGATGGGCGGTCCCCAGGCGATGCTGGGCTGGGTGTTGGGCGCGGTCTTCGCGCTGTGCGATGGCTTGGTGTGGGCGGAGTTGGGCGCCAGCTTTCCCGGCCCGGGGGGCTCCTACCGGTACTTGCGCGAGGCCTACGGCACCGAGGGCTGGGGCCGGTTGTTGGCGTTTCTGTTTGTTTTCCAACTTAGCTTCAGCGCGCCACTTTCGATCGCCTCCGGGTGTATCGGGCTGGCATTGTACGCCACGTATTTTTGGCCCGGACTCGGCGTGTGGGGCGTCAAGCTGCTGGCGGCGGGAGCCTGCCTGTTGGCGCTGGGTCTGGCCTATCGCTCGATCGCGCAGGTGGGCCGGATCTCGCAATACTTGTGGGTGGGCGTGCTGGCGGCGGTGGCTTGGGTGATCGAGGCCGCGCTGACGCATTTTCATCCCGGGTTGGCGTTCACCTTTCCGCCCGGGGCCTGGACCCCGAATGCCGGATTCTTTCTGGGCTTGGGCTCGGCCATGCTGATCGCCACCTACGACTACTGGGGCTACTACAATGTAGGCTTCCTGGGGGGTGAGGTGGCGCAGCCGGAGCGCAACATCCCGCGCGCCATTCTGATCTCGATCGGACTGGTGGCCGTCATCTACCTGGTGATGAACATTGGCGTGCTCGGGGTACTGCCCTGGCAGGAACTGGTCGGCCGTCACGCGCCCGATCGCAACTATGTAATCTCGGTGTTCATGCAGAGGGTATATGGGATATGGGCCGCGCGCCTGGTGACCACGCTGATCATGTGGACCGCCTTTGCCTCGGTGTTCTCGCTGTTGCTCGGCTACTCGCGAGTGCCCTACGCCGCGGCGCTGGATGGGAACTACTTCCCGTCGTTTGCGCGGCTGCACCCGGGCGGGCGGTTCCCCACGGTGTCGCTATTGTGGTTGGGCGGGGTGGCTGCGCTGTTCTGCTTTTTCAGCCTGGCCGAAGTGATCGCGGCGCTGGTGGTGATCCGCATCGCGCTGCAGTTTCTCGTGCAGGCCATCGGGCTGCTGGTCCTGCGGCGGTGGAGGCCGGACGCGCCCCGGCCTTTCCGGATGTGGTGGTACCCGGCGCCGGCGCTGTTGGCCATCGCGGGCTTCCTGTATGTGCTGCTGGCGAGGACGCAGTCCTGGCGGCAGTTGCGCTACGCCGGGTGGATTGCGCTGGCGGGGCTCGCGGTCTACGGCTTGCAGCGGCGCCGCCGCCGCGCCGCTCTTTGAGCGGATGCGCCGCTCCCCACACGCCGGGCTCCCGGCGCAATTGCGCCTCAGTGAGGAATAACGAGTTTATCCACCAGCTTGAGGTGGGGAGCGCTGTGGGTGGCGATGCGGTCCGCCCGGTCGCGGTCTTTGCGGTTCGCGACGGTGCCGGTGAGGGTCACGACCGCGTCGGTGACGGTCGCGGTCACGTTTCCGAGGCTGGCGTCGGCGGCGAGGGCATTCTGCACCGCGGTCTGAACGTCATTGGGGGTGGGCTGCGCCGGCGACGCCGGCGGGGCGGCCGAAGCCGCCGGGGCGGCCGCGGCCGGCGCGGGCAGTGGTGTGGTGGCCGCATCCACCGTGATGTCGTTCTGCACGCGCTTCACGCCCGCAATGGATTTCACCAGCCGGGCCGCGGTGTCCTTGTCGCTCTTGTTGGGCAGCGTGCCGTTCAGTACCACGGTGTGGTCGGCCGACACGCTCGCGGCCAAGGGATATTGCCCCAATTCGGGGTCGTTCAGCAAGGTCTGCAGTATGGTGTCCCGCAGGTGTTGCTGCTCGGCGACTTGGGCAGTGAGTGCCGCCGCTCCCA
>DATNAC010000016.1:0-14620 GCA_035573035.1 Terriglobales bacterium | reverse complement strand
GCGAGCGCGGCGGGATCGGCGTCGAGGCGCTCGCGCCGGAACCAGGGCGAGGGCAGACCGGCTTCGGCAAGGATCTGGCGGAAGGTGAACTTGTCGTGGCTGGCTTGGGCGGCGCGCACGGGGTGGAAGGCCAGAGCCAGCGGCGGGGCCAACTGCGCGGCGAGAAGAGCGCCGCGGTCGCCGCAGGCGACTACGCCCTGGAATGGTCCGCGCTTGCGCAGCTCGGGCAGCGCCGCTTTGGGGCTCTCGAACTTCACCGCCACCGCCTGATCGCCCCAAGGATCGTCAAGTTGATCGCAGCGGTTGGTGGCGAGGGTGAGCTGAATCGCGAGTTTCTCGGCGGCGCGGCGGAACTGCTCGGCCTGGTACCCGGTGGTCGGGGAGACGAGCAGCAGGTGCGGCGGCGGGGCCATGGCTCAGTGTATAAAATTCCGGGAGGATTGATTGGCGCGCCCTGCGCCACTGCGCCGCGCGACCCGCTTGTGCCAGCTCCGGTACAGGGTCGCCTTCGCCCCGTTCCGCTTTTCGCTGGCTCCGCTGATTTACACAATCATGCGAGCGAACTGCTCGCTGGTGGGTTCGGCTCAACAGAACCAGGGTTCGTTGAGGTAGGGGACGGTGGCGCGGGCCGGGGCCGGGGTGGGGAGCCGGGCGCCGTTGGGGTGGGCGAGGGCGTAGATTTCCGCGAAGATTTCCGCGCGGGAGCGGCGGGCTTTGCTGGCGCGCGCCACCAGCGCTTGCACTTCTTCCGCCAGCGTATCCATTGCCGGGTCGGGGTGGCGCCAGCGATAGCTCAACCGCTCGGCGTCGTACTCGCCGAGCCACGCCGGCGCATCGGGCAATTCGAGCAGCAGAGAGCCCGCGGGGATCAACAAACGGATTCCGTACTGCACCGGGGCGACCTGGTCCACCAGCTCGCAATCGGCGATGGTCCGCAGCCATGCGGGGTAGGAGGCGCGCGTCGTCCAGGGGGTGAAGGCGACCCAGGTGGGGTTGAGGGCGAGACCAAGGCCGCGGGTCAACTCAAGCACGCGGTCGAAGTCCGCGCGTGAATGTTGCTTGCGCAAGCACTGCAAGACGGCGTCATCGAGCGACTCGACGGCGGTGGTGACCAGCACGCATCCGGTGGCGCGCAACTCGGGCAGCAGCGCGGCGTGGCGGAGAAGGTGCTCCACCTTGATGGTGGCGTCATAGGAGAGGGCGGGAAACTCCCGGTGCAGCGCGCGCACGATGCGGAGCGCGTGCGTGGGTCCGTTCAGGAAGTCGGGATCGCCGAAGGTGATGTGCTCGGCGCCCTGCGCGACCTGCTGGCGGATGTCGGCCAGCACCACAGCCTCGGGCACCACGCGGAACTGACCCTGGTAGACCGGGACGATGGGGCAGTGGCGGCAGAGGTGCTTGCAGCCGCGGCTGGCCTCGGTGTAGCCGGTGACGCGGGAGCCGCCGTCGGGCAATTCGAGGCGTGCGTAGCGCGGGAGCGCGGGAAGACCGGAGCGGTCGGGCAGGATGAAGCGGAGACGCGGGACCTCTCCGGGAACGGGTGGATTTGAGCGGCCCAGAGCGAAGTCGGTGAGCTCCTGTTCGAACTCGGGGCCGAAGACGGCGTCAACACCGGCGGAAAGGAGCTGGCCGCGATGGAGCGGGGCGTAAAGACCAAAGGCGCAGAAGCGGGCATGGGCCGCGGCGTCGCGGAGCGCCGGCAGCAAGCGGAGCGCCAGCCGGGTGGCGGTGTGCATGGGCAGGAAGAGACCGACGAGGGCGGCGTCTTGCAGCGTGTCCGCGGCGAGCTGGGTGCGCGAGAGGTCGGCGGTCCGCACCTCGAATCCGGCGCGGCGCAGCCAGGCGGCGGGCGATGCCAAGCCGAAAGGCTGGCGGCCCATCTCATACGTGGACACCAGGACGGCGCGCATGGGCTTAGTTTACGGGAGGGGGCGTCTTCGTGGTTTCCGGCGCCAACAACATCGCCAGAAACACGAGGCAGAGCAAGTACAGGCCGATTTCGGGGTCGAGGCGAACCTGGTTGATCCACTGCGCGGCTGTTGTCTGAAGATGCAGGGATTGGAGGAGGCCGCCAAGGCCGTGCTGGGCGCGCGTCCACCATTGGGCCAGTTGAGCGTGCACCACGTGTGTGAGCCACTCGCTAGCGGCGATGGCGTAGCCGGTGCTGATCACGCCCGTCCAGGCCACGGTCAAACGCCAGCGGCGCCACGGGGCTGGCGCGAGCCCCAAGCTGGCCAGGGCGCACAAACCCGCGAGCAACGCCGTCAGCGGGATCAGGGCGGCGAGCGCGAGCGCAACTTCGAGGCCGTGGTCGGGGCGGGCCGCGGGGCCGGCGAGTTCGCGGCGTACGTCTTCCATTTGGCGCAGGCGCTCGCGCAGCGCGGGTTGGCCGTTGGAGGGCGCGGCGGCACTTCTGCCGATCTGCGCGCCGAGGCCAGCGATGGTCCATTCAGACGAGGGCAGAAGGGGCACGGTGACGCGCAGCGCCGGGAGCAGGAAGACCGCCACTACAGCCAAAACGGGGGCGACCCACCGGTAAAGAGCGGGAACCATTGCTGCGGAATCATAGCAAGATATTTGGCGTGTGGATCCGCAAGGCTACGCGATCTGGCGCAGTTTGTTGCGCTCCTTGATCAGCTCACGCCGAGCCCGATCCAGCGTGGCCATGGCTTCCTGCAATTTGCGCTCGGCATCCAGACGGCGTTGCACCGAGTAGACATGCCGCGCGAGCTCGATTTGAAGCGCTTCCACCTTGCGAAAGGCGGAGCGGTAAGCACGTTCTTGCGGCGTTTCCACTGGATTAGGCTCTCCGGTTCTCCGGTTAGATGCGGCTTGTGCGGTTCACGGTGCGCGCGGGCCCTCGCCCCACTCCACTTTCCGTTATCCGCCTGCCTTGGGGTGCGAGCTAGACTGAAGGGGTGAGCGATCACATTCGGTTGAGTTTGTGGTTTGCGTCGCAAACCGCGGCGCAGGTATTGCCGCGATTGGCGCAGGCGGTGGAGGTGTTGCCGCGCGAGGCACGGGAGCGCGGCGTGCTCCAACTTTCGGTTACCGCGGTGGACTGGAGCGAACCGGCGGTGCTGGAAGAGCGCTTCGACGCGGGCATCGCGCTCGAGGCGGCGTGGGCGCCCATGCGGGAATTTGTGCAGGAAGATTGCGCCTGCGAGGTGGAGCTGGCATGGCTGCTGTGGCGCTATGGCCAACACGGCTGGGAGCAGACGCCGCAACCGGTAACCTTTACCAGCTTTGGGCCGGAATTTGGTGCGAACGAGGGAGACAACGACGGCCACGTCATGGTGGATTTCGGCTTGGATGAAGCTTTTCTGGCGGAGGCGGCGCCCTGGGGCGCGGAGACGCGCGCGCATTTGCAGGCCAACATCCTGCAACTGCTGGCTTTCAGCCTGAAGGCCCAGACGCAGCTCCAGCCGCAGCGGCGGCGGCTGTGGTCGGAGGCGGAGGAAGATTGGACGCAGAAACTGGCGGCGCGCTTGCAGTCGGCCGGCGTAGGGGTGGACCTTGTGCAATAAATTGCATGCGCTGGGGTGGCTCCTGGCGCTGGCGATGGGGAGCGCGGTGCTGCCGGCGTCGGCGCGGGCACAGGATCCGTCCTCGAGCGCCGATCACCCCCCGGGAAACGTCAACGAGCTGACCCTTGCGGGGCTGCGGCCGGGGGCGAGCCGGATCAGCGCGGCGATCGCGCGCTTCGGAAGGCATTGGCGCCACCCCACCCCTGACGAGGCCGATTTGTATATATGGTGTGACGCACGCAACCGGCTGCAGCTCAGCCTGGAGGCGAAGCCGGACGGGACGATCCAAGTAGTCACGGTGGACCGTCTGTGGGACGCGCCCGCCGCCGGCGCGTGTGGCGCAACGCTGCCCGAGGAGGTGGGGCGCACCGGGCGGGGCGTGCGTTTGGGGGACACGGTGGCGCGGCTGGACGGGGTGTATGGCCATCCGTTTTTCGACGGCCCCTCGAGTTGGGACGGCCACGACGTGCATTTCGTGGTGTTCAACTTCTCCTGGGCGGGCACGGACAAGCCGCAGATTTTGGAATCCAGCTTTGACGATGCCGGCAAGTTGGTGAAGCTGACGTTGTCGGCCGAATATTATTAGGCCATTCATTGACGCGCCGGCCCCCCGGTTTCGCCGCCCGGCTCGCTCGCCCGACGCCGCCAATCACTTTTCTTAGCCCAGGATGCACGGGTAGGGGCCAAGGAGCGCACTTCCAAGGGGGTGCATCTAACGAGGGACCATGCTTCCCCAAGGAAACGGCTGGCTGGCGGGGTTGTTTTACTTTTTCGTGGGGATGGGCGCGTCCGGGCTGGTGTTGTTGGGGGCGCTGGACTCGAGTTTCCTGACGCTGCCGTTCGCCAACGACATCGCGGTCATTGTCCTGGTTTCGATGCACCACGCCCGGTTCATGCTCTATGTAGCCGCGGCGACGGTGGGCTCGACCCTTGGGTGCTGGATCATGTACCGCGTGGGTCATGCCGGGGGGGAGAGTTTCATCCGCGCCCACATGTCGGAGCAGGGGTTTGCGCGGATGCAGCGCACGGTCGGGCGGAAGGGTCCGGTATTGCTGGCGGTGCCGGCGCTCATCCCGCCGCCCTTTCCCTTCTCCGCCTTTGTGCTGGGGGCGGGCGCGCTGGAGGTGAAGGAGCGTCCGTTCCTGCTGATGCTGACGGCGATGCGATTTGTACGCTTCTCCGCCGAGGGTGTGGGCGCGCTCTACTTTGGGCGGGGCGTGGTGCGCTGGCTGCAAACTCCGGGGTTTCGCTTCTTCATCGAGGTGCTTATGGGCCTGGCGATCCTGGGCAGCGCTTTCTCGATCTACAAGCTGGTGCGCACCACACGGAAGCGCGGGCGCGGAGCACAGCGTCCGGCGCCGACCGGGGCGTCGCGTTAATGTATGCGCCGGGCGCCCGGCTTCGCCCGCCTGATGGCTTCTTGTGCCGGAGGTTTAGGCGGGTACGAGGTAGAAGGCTGCCACCAGGATGGCGTAGACCGCGATCAATTGGGCGCCTTCCAGCCAGTTGGTTTCGCCATCCGCGGCGATCATGCCCACCATGACCGCCGACAACACGACCGCCGCGACCTCCATCGAGGTGAAGGCCAGGGTCATGGGGTGGCCGAGGAAGTAGGACACGAACAACAGCACCGGCGCCAGCAGCAGCGCGATCTGCAGGCTGGAACCGACGCCGATGGCCATGGCCAGATCCATTTCGTCGCGGCGCGCGGCCGAAATCGCCACCGCGTGCTCGGCGGCGTTACCCACCAGGGCAAAGACCACCGCACCCCAGAAGAGGTCACTGCCGTGCAGGGCGGCTTGGGCGATGTGCAGACCGTCCACCAGCAACTCGCTCAGGATCGCGATGGCCACCACCGAGGCCGCCATCCAGAGCAGGGGGTGACGGGGGGCGTCGGCCAAGGCTTCGGCGGGGGAGGGGGACTGCTGGGTGCGTCCGCCGGTTTGGAGCTGATAGTACAGGCTGACCGCGTAGATGCAGATCAGCACCACCGCGGTCCAGACGCTCAGGGTCTCGAGCGCGGGTTCGTTGCTGCCCAAGTGGCCGAATACGCCCAGGGAGAATACCGCGGGCACGAGCAGGCCGACCGCCGCAAGAAATAACAGGGTGCTGTTGGTGGCCGCCACCTCGCGGTTCAGCATTTGACGTTGGCGGCCGCGGCCACCGACCAGCATGGCGGTACCCAGAACCATCAGCAGATTGCTGATAATGCTGCCGGTGATCGAGGCTTTGACGACCGGGATGAGGTTGGCGCGCAGGGCGGCGACGCCCAGGATGAGCTCGCTGGCATTGCCGCAGGTGGCCTCGATCAGGCCTGCCGCCAGGGGCCCTTTGCGCGCCGCCAGGGCGCGCGTGGCCTTGCCCAGCACGGCGGCCAGGGGGATCAACCCCACCGCGGCCAAGAGGAAGGCGAGCAGCGGCGTCCGGCCGGCGAGCGCCAGGCCCAGCGCCGCCAAGCCAGCCAGCAGCATCGCGTCGAGGATGCGGGAACCCGTGGGGGAACGGCGAAGCGTGGCGTGGTGCATTCTATCTGTTGGCGCGGGTCCCGGCGCGACTTGGCGGCATTGCCGGGTGCGCGCCGGACGCCCGGCTTCGCCGCCCGGCTCCCAGGGTCCAGAGCGCGGCGTGGGGCCCAGCCCGATTGCTCGAACCGGGGAAAGAACTTCCCCCGCTTTTAGTCACGGTACACTGAAAAAGATGCGGCGCGGGGTGATTTCGGCGGCACTCGTGATCCTGAGCCTTGGGGCGACAGCCTGGGGGCAGCATCTGCCCGGCTTTTTGCAGCGCAAGAACTCGGACTTTAGAACCTACGGCAAGATCACCGCATTTCATCTCAACGCGCCGCTGGCCACGTCCCCGCCGCTGACGGATTTCAGTCATTTTCCGCTGAAGAATTTTTCTTATCCCCTCTATCCCACCGCAAGTTCGGGCGAGGCGGGCATGGTTCCGGGCAATACCGAGACCGGAGATCCGCTGGTAATCCCGGTCGAGGGCGGGTTGTACGATCACAAAGAAGACGCAACCAACCCGATGGAGTTCGAGCCGATCAAAGCCGACCCGGTGCAGCTTCCCAAGGCGCCCGGCGGCAGCGCGCTGCTGGTCTACAGCGTGCTCTACACCGGCGACCAATTGGCGAACTGCACCGGTATCGTGCAGGTGATGGAGCTGCAGAAAGGGCAATTGATCCTGACCGACCAGATCAGCTACGACTGCCGCGGCGGGGCGGACGCGGAGTGGAACCAGGACAAGCACCAGCTCACGGTGCGCTCGGCGGTGTACTCGCTGGGCGACAAACCCTGCTGCCCGAGCACGTACGATCATGTGGTGTTCAAGCTCGACGGCGAGAAGATCAAGACCGGCGAAGTAGTCTTAAATAATCAGTGACTAGGGCTGTACATTCCGCCATCTATTTCATGCGCGCGGGGCTTCTTCGCCCCGCTCCGCTTTTCGCGCGTTAATGGCGGCGCGAGGCGAAGTATTGGATTTTGTCCATACTCGCGGCCACGGCTACATCGAAGAATCCCACCATCGTTTATTTCATGCGCGCCGGGCCCCCGGCTTCGCCGCCCGCGCTCGCTGTCTTCGTAAGCGCTGCGCGGGGCCCCTTCGCCCCGCTCCGCTTTTCGCGCGTTAATGGCGGCGCGAGGCGAAGTATTGGATTTTGTCCATACTCGCGGCCACGGCTACGTCGAAGAATCCCACCATCATTTATTTCATGCGCGCCGGGCCCCCGGCTTCGCCGCCCGCGCTCGCTGTCTTCGTAAGCGCTGCGCGGGGCCCCTTCGCCCCGCTCCGCTTTTCGCGCGTTAGTGGCGGCGCGAGGCGAAGTATTGGATTTTGTCCATACTCGCGGCCACGGCTACGTCGAAGAATCCCACCATCATTTCATCGCTGGTCTGGTCGCCCCAGCGGACGGCGACGGTGGGGTCGGGGTTGTGGGGGTTGCGGGCGGAGTTGTCGTACCAGCCCACCGCTTGCAGTTCGGCTCCGGCGGGAAGATCGAGCGGGGTCGCGAGGCGGTAGCTGCGCTGCCAGTAAAAGTTATAGTTCACGCGCAGCAACGGGGTGATGGCACCGTGCGGGCCGACCAGGTTGTACTCGAAGCGCTTGCCGCGCAGGTGCATGTGGGGAAAGAAGCTGAGCAGGGTGGCCGGCGCCGGGAGCGTGCCGTGCACCTCGACGCGGAAGTTGTCCACGCCGGGCGGGATCACAAAGCTGTCGTTGGTGAGTTGGAGCGTGAGGACGCGGCGCCGGGGCGGCGCGGGGTCGAACACCAGTCCGACGCTGCTCTGATCGCGGGCCGCGCTGCCGTTGGTGGTGTAGTGCATCTGGAACACCAGGTCGGAGCCGGCGGGGATGTACTTGCCGAGGGAAGCGGGCCAGCGGTCGGGGGCGCTGCCCGGGGCGTAGACCAGAAGGACGTCGCTGTCGGTCCAGAGGCTGCCGCGGCCCAAACTTTTCTCGGTGAAGGGGACGCCGACCGGCGCACCACGCAGCCAGGCCGAGCCCGGTGGGCGGACATAGACCACGGCGTGGTGTACGTGGGCGCGGCTGGAGGGGCGGATTTCGCTCATCTGGACCCAGCGGCCGGTGGTGAAGCCGGTGGGGACGATCTCGTAGGTGTAGTCCACCGTTCCGTGAGCGGGGATCGCGACCGGGCGCGGCATGGTGAGGATGTCTTGCGGCAGGGCGATGTTCCAAGCCCCAGCCCATGGGCGCGGCGGCGGCGCGGTGCCGGGATCGCCGGCGGGGGCGCCGGCCGCGGCCCAGTCGGCGAGCGTGCGGACCTCGGCTGCGCTTAATGATGGATCATTGGCCCATTTGCCAATGCCGGGGTCGGCGAACCAGGGGGGCATGGCGCGCGCGGCGGTGCGGGCGCGGATGGCAGCGGCGTACGGACGCGCTTGGGCGTAGGTGACGAGCGGCATGGGGCCGATCTCGCCGGGACGGTGGCAGCTCTGGCAGTGGTCCTGGAGAATGGGCAGGACGTTGCGGTAAAACGTCGGGGGGGCGGGCCTAGGCTGCGGCGGGATAGGCAGGGCGAGGCGGCTTGCCGCCAACAGCACGGCGCCGAACCCAAGCGCCACCCATTTCAATTCGGCGTACCGTCTTTGGGCAGTTCCAAGGGCCGCTCGAGACGCACCAGCACGGGCTCGCCGTCGCGCAGTTCCAGGTCCTTCTTGTGCGAGATCATGGCACCGCCGGCGCCGACCGCCGCCCCGGCGATGCCCCCGCGGATGAGACCGCCGGTGCCTCCGAAGATGCCTCCCAGGACGCCCCCGACCGCGGCGCCGGTGGCGGCCCGCTTACCGGTATCGGGCGCCTGGCCGTTCACGGTGCCCTCATTCTGATCGACCTTCTGCGCGGCCGCGCCCACGCCGGCGGTGGTGGCGTTGAGCGGGATGGGCGGCTGGCCGGGCAGAACCAGGGTGTTGTACTGGAGCTGCAGTTGCGCGCTGCCGCTGAAGGTGCCGCCGCGCTGCACCTGGGCGATAGTGCCCTGGATGGTGCTGCCCGCCGGAATCGCCGCGATCGCGCCCACCCAGACCGGGACGGTGATGGTTAAAGTAAAGGGATCGCCCACGCGCGCGGTCTTGGTGCTGATGGAGCGGTTGAGGGTGGTTTGCAGACGGGTGCCTTCGGCGAGGAGTAATCCGTTGTCGTAGACCCCCGAGGGGCGAGCCCGCAAGCGCTCGGGATCGGTGGGCAGGTCGTTGGCGCCGCCGCTGGCGGGGACCACCGGCAGGGAGTGGCCGCCCATGGCGGTGTTGTATAGGCGGTGGTTGTAGCCGTCGCCGTAGCCCAGGGTGTAGCCGCTGCGGAAGTTGAGCTGGTACTGGTCGGGTTCGCCCAGATCGCGGGTGTAGCCCGCGTTGGCTTGTTGATAGACATCGCCGGCGGTGGCGTTAAAGGCGGCATTGGCCCCGGCATCGGTTTGACCCTGGCGGTATCCCTCGCGGTAGCCGTTGCTGCGCGCAGTCTTGACCGCATCGGAGAGCGGCGAGCCGGCGTCCATGGCCGGGGGCTGGGCGTCAGGGGCGGTGGCTGGGGGGGCGGGAGCGGCGACGGAGCGGGGACGTCCGCCGAAGCCATCGCCGTAGCCGTCGTCGAAGCCGCTCTGGAAGCTGGAACGGTAGGCTTCGGGGGTGCCGTAATCCGGCGTGTAGCCGATGCGGCCGTCCTGGTATTCGCGGAACTTGTGGGCGTTGGGGCTGGCGCCCTGGCGCTGGTCCTGCTCGCCCAGCGGGTAGCCGGTGTTATAGCCCTGGGCGTAGGCGGCATCGGTGGCGCCGCTGGCGGCCGCCTGCTGCGCCGCCAAACCGGCACCGAGCCACGCGACCGATACGAAGAGCGCCAACTGCAACACCAGCGTCTGCCTGAGTTTCCGCATGAAGTGCTTTCTCCCGCTTCCTGTCCATTGGACGGGTTTGCCCGCAGCCCCGTTTCCGCAGTAGCAAGGCATTTGCCACAATGGGGTCAACACTGTGAATTATTTTAGGCCCAGAAAGACTTGGCGGATGCGGGGGCGGGGTTGGGAATTGGGGACCGAGACCGGCGTCATGGCCATCCTCAACCTGACGCCGGACTCGTTCTTTGCGCCCAGCCGCGTGGTGGAGGCCGATGTAGTGGAACGCGCCGGCGTCGCGCTGTCGCTGGGGGCCGACGTGCTGGATCTGGGGGCGGAGTCAACCCGTCCGGGCGCGGGGGCGGTGCCGGCGGAGGAGGAACAAGCGCGGCTGCTCCCGGCACTGCGCGCGTTGCGGGCGCGGTTTCCGACCGCACTGATTTCGGTGGACACTTACCACGCCCGGACGGCCGAGGCGGCGCTCCAGGCGGGCGCCGATATCGTCAACGACGTTACCGGACTGGAGGATCCCGGGATGGGGCCCTTGTTGGCGGCCTCCAAGGCAGGAGCGGTACTGATGCATCGGCGCGGGCAATTCCGCGATATGCATCGTCTGCCGCCGCTGGCCGACCCGCTGGGCAGTGTGCGGGAGGGGCTGGAGATCGTGCTGCAACGCGCGGTGGCGGCGGGGGTGGATCCGGAGCAGATCGTGCTCGACCCCGGGTTTGGGTTCGGGAAGAACATGGACGAGAACCTCCCCGTCCTGGCCGGGTTGGACAGGTTGCACGAGTTCGGGCGCCCGCTGCTGGCCGGAGTTTCGCGCAAGTCGTTTCTGGGCGCAGGCGGCGCGGGCGAGCGGCTGCCGGCGAGCTTGGCGGCGGGGGTGAGCGCGGTGCTGGCGGGGGCGCACTTGCTGCGGGTGCACGATGTGGCGGCCAGCGTGGCGGCGGCGCGCTTCGCGGACCGGCTGTTGTCCGCGGGACGTGATGGAACCACCTGAAGGCGGGCGGCGTCAACTTTGAGGGGGCATGGTGGGCGCGGCCCCAGCGCGGCTGCGGCGCGCGTCCCTCGCGAGATGTGAGAAAATGAGGATCGCACTTTACCCATTCGCACTCCCCCATTCCCATGCAGGAATCATCCGCCAGCCCCGCCCCCACTCCTGAATCCTTGCCCGAGCAAGAGCCGGACTTTGCCGCACTCCTGGCCCAGTATGAGAGCCAGAGCGAGACCGCCGGCCCCGCGGTGGGCGAACGCCGTTCCGGCCGCGTTGTGAACGTCCGCGACGATATTGCGCTGGTCGACATCGGCGCCAAGGCCGAGGGGGTGCTGCCGCTCGAAATCTGGCGCGCCCACGGCCCGGAAACCCCGCTCAACGCGGGCGACGCGATCGAAGTCATCGTCGAGGGCCGGGACCCGGAAGGCAGCTTCAAACTCAGCCCCTACACTCCCGATCGCCCGCGCAACGTGGAAGATGCGCGCCGGGCGTTTGAGCAGGGGCTGATTCTGCGCGGCAAGGTGACCGGGGCGATCAAAGGCGGCCTGACGGTGGACGTGGGGATGCGCGGTTTCATTCCGCAATCCAAGACCGGGGTGCGCGACCCCGACCAGATGCACAAGCTGGTGGGCCAGGAGATCCGGTGCCGCATCGCGCGCATGCCGGACGAGAAGAACCTGGTGCTGGACCGGCGCAGCCTGGTCGAAGAAGAGCAGCGCGAGGCGCAAAAGGCCACGCTGGAGACGATGCAGGAGGGCGATGTGGTTACCGGTACGGTCACCAGCCTCGCCACTTACGGGGCATTCGTCAACGTCGGCGGGCTGGATGCGCTGCTGCACATTTCCGACATGAGCTGGACGCGTTTGGGCGAAGCGGCGCACCTGCTCAGCCTGAACCAGGCCATCCAGGTCAAGGTACTCAAGATTGACCGCGGCAAGCGGCGGATTTCGGTGGGGCTGAAGCAGTTGACGCCCGATCCGTGGGCAGGCTTGGTGGAGCGCTATCCGGTGGGTGCGCGGGTGAACGGGACGGTGAAACGGCTGAGCGAGTTCGGCGCCTTCGTCGAGGTCGAACCCGGGATCGAGGGCCTGATCCACATCAGCGAGATGTCATGGTCGCGCCGCATCCGGAAACCGGACGACGTGGTCAAGGTGGGCGACACGGTGGAGGCGGTAGTGCTGGGGGTGAGCCCCAAGGAGCGCCGGCTCTCGCTGGGGTTGAAGCAGGCGCTGGGCGATCCTTGGGCGGATGCCGAGACGATCTATAAGGTCGGTACGGTGGTCGAGGGCAAGGTACGGAACCTGCAGCAGTTTGGCGCCTTCATCGAGATCGCCGAGGGCGTGGACGGTATGATTCATGTCGGCGACGTCAGTGTCGAGCGGATTACCCATCCGAACGCGGTGCTGAAGGTGGGCGACATGGTGCGCGCCCAGGTGCTGGAGCTGGACTTGCCCAAGCGGCGCTTGCGGCTGGGTATGAAGCAGCTCGAGCCCACCGCGATGGACAAGTTCATTGCGGCGCACGCGTTGGACGAGGTACTGAGCGGCCGCGTGGTCAAGGCGTTCCCGGGCCGGGTGCAGTTGGATGAGGGCATCGAGGCCACCTGCCCGACCGCGGTGGCACCGGTACGGAAGATCGAGGAGGGTTCGCTGGCGGCCAAGCTGGCGGCGGTGTGGAAGTCGCCGACTCCCACACCAGCACCCGAGGCGGTTCCGGGGGTGACGCTGAAGCAGGGCGAGGTACGGAGGTTCCGGATCACCAAGATGGACCCGGAGCGGAGCCACATCGAAGTCGACGTGGCGTAGGCGTTCCCAGAGCGTTACCAGAAGCGAGCTGAGAATTTGAGCGCGACCGGGTTAGCCGGTCGCGCTCTTGTCTTTTAGAACGCCATGTCTTGCAGGCACTGCCGGGCGGCTTGGGCGCCGCAGAGGCCGTGGACGCCGCCGCCGGGGGGGGTGGAGGCGGAGCAGAGGTAGATGCCGGGCATGGGGGTGCGGTAGCCGTGGCGATCGGGTCGGAGAAGTACCTGACGCAGCCAGTTGGCGCCCCCGGTAATGTCGCCGCCGGTGAGGTTGAGGTTGTCGTGTTCGAGTTGGGCGGGGCCGCGGGCGCTGCGCGCCAGGATGCATTCGCGGAAGCCGGGGGCGAAGCGCTCGACCTGCATTTCTACTACAGTTGTCGCATCGCCGGGGTAGCCGTTGGGGACGTGGCAGTACGCCCAGGCGGTATGGCGGCCGGCGGGCGCGCGGGAGGGGTCGAACAGGCTGGGCTGGCTGAGGAGGACGAAGGGACGGGGGCTGAGCCGGGGATTCACGCGGGCGCAAGAGGCGGCTTCGGAGGCGGCGATCTCTTCCAGGGTACCGCCGAGGTGAAGGGTGCCGGCGCGGGCACACTCGGGCGCGGTCCAGGGGATGGGGCCGGAAAGTGCCCAGTCAAGCTTGAAGACGCCGGCGCCGGGGCGGAAGCGTTCCAGGGAACGGCGGTAGGCGGCAGGGACACGGTCGCCGCAGATGGCAAGCAACTGGGCGGGCGAGACATCGCAGAGGACGGCCTTGGCCGGAGGAAGGTCGGCCAGGGAGGTAACTTTTGTGCCAGTAACGATTTCGCCACCCAACGACTGGAGATAGCTGATCAAGGCATCGGCGATGGCCTGGGAACCGCCCCGGGCTACGGGCCAGCCGGCGCGGTGTCCGGCAGCGGCAAGGATGAGGGCAATCGCGGCGCTGCCGGGGGCCTCGAGCGGGATGACGGAATGGGCAGCTATACCCGCCAGGAGCGACCGTGCGGGCGTGGTTTGGAGATGGGACTCGATCAGCTTGCGGGCCGGTTGGACGGCATGCATGCCAAAACGGGCGAGCGCCATGGGCCGATGCGGCCAGTGGGGTGGCCAGAGGGGGCGGAAGGCGGCGGCCTCGATGACAGGCCAGTCATTGACGACCGGGGCGATGAGGTTGCGATAGGCGGCATAGTCGTCGCCCAGGCGTTCGGCGGTGCGGTCACCCGAGCGGTCGAGGATGGCGGCTGATCCGTCGTCCAAGGGGTGGGCCAGGGGGTGGGGGGGGTGGATCCACTCGAGGCCAAACTGGCCCAGCGGCAGGCTGCTGAGATAGCGGGTTGCGACCGCCATGGGGTGGACGGCCGAACAGACATCATGCAGGAATCCAGGCAGCGTAAGTTGAGCGGAGCGCGCTCCACCTCCTGGTTTGTCCGCAGCTTCGAACACGACGACAGAGCGACCGGCACGGGCGAGTTCGACGGCGGCAGCAAGGCCATTGGGTCCGGAGCCGATCACCAACGCGTCATAGGAGGATTGTGGCAAAATGGCACCACTTCTCAATCGTGAAGGATTGTGAAGCTATAGATTTGCTGTCATCTCTGACCGTTATGCCGATCTTTCACGCTGACAGCCGAGGCTAGATGCTTGGTTTGTCATTTTTGCCCGGGCGATGGCGCCATCAGTCTCGTGAAGGAATTGCGTTGGGCGCTGCTCATGGCGTGAAAGTTTGGAACGCTTTTGGATTCTGTTGTTTGCAAGAAATTGAACCTGTCGCCGCTCATTGCCAACGATTCCTTCACGCTGAACCCCGCCGGTGGGTACCAGGAAGACTTTTTGTACCCATGGCAAAAAGTACGGGCATTTTTGTGGACGCCGCTGTGGACACGCTGTGGATTTGGCGGAAAACCCGTGACAGATCCGCCGCCGTCCGCCAACCGGGGGGAATTTCCACTTCGTGCGCGAGCGGTAGGCGGCTT
>DATNAC010000015.1:0-18324 GCA_035573035.1 Terriglobales bacterium | reverse complement strand
CTCCATGCGGTGCAGGGCGGGGTAGAGCGACCCCTCCTCGATGCGCAGCAAATCGTCGGAGACCTGCTGCACGTAGCTGGCGATCCCAAACCCGTGCATCCCCGCCGCCGGCCCCCGGCTCAGCGCCTTCAGCACCAGCAGCGCCAGGCTCCCTTGCAGTGCATCTGTTCCCATAGAAAACTATGGTAGCAGGATTGTCAAGGCCGCGCGCGGGGGTCGCGCCGTTTGCACTGCGGGCAGAGTCGGCGCGAAGGACTGCGGAATTCCGCAGGGCGGCCCGCCTTCGGAAAGCAATGCAGGTGCGGTCCCCGCGAGCGCAACAGCGGCATGGGGCCTTGGGGCCCCCATGTCGCTGCGAGGCGAAGCGGGGCGCGCGGCGCAGCCGCGCTGGGGCCCGCGCCCATCAAACAGTGTGCGTTCGCGGCGCTGAGCCCAGCAGCAAAGGGTTATTTCCCCAGCCGCGCGGAAAAAATCTCCGCGCTCACCACTTGGCGAAAAACAATCGGCGCCCCCGTCGGGTCTAGCCCGAACCAGCGCCCCACCATATTGTCCACCCGTCCTAGAATCGCCAGGTTGGCCACCGGCTCGACCCGTCCATCCCGCAGGCGCACGCGAAAAATATTGCACTGCGGCCCCTGAGGTTCGAAGGCATAGATGTATCGGCTATCGCGCGACCAGTTCAAGACGTCGCCGGTCCCCAAGGGCGCCAGCCGCCGCCACTGGCCCGACGGCACATCCATCACCACGATTGCGTGGTCGCGGATGGCTGCGAGTGTGCGCCCGTTCGGCGCCAAGCGTACTGTACGCACCCCGGCGGATCCGGCGACGCGACTCACACGGTGCGTCTTGAGATCGAGATGCAGTGCATAGCAGGCGGAGGTGTCCTGGCACTCGACCTCTCCAAAATAGAGGCTCGTACTATCCGGCGCCCAAGTCGGCGCCCCCATTCCAGCCGCCGCCGTACCCGCTGCCAGCACTTCAAGCGCCCCTCCCTGCACCGAAACTCTCTCCAAATCCCATGGCTGGCCCGGGTTATGCCCGATAAAGGCAATCCAGCGCCCATCCGGAGACCAGCGCGGCAATTCCGTTTCCATCCCCGGCGGGGTGAGTTGTACCCGGTGGCTGAAGTCCGCCGCGGCACGCCAAAGCGGGCCGTCGGGCGCGTCGGAAAAGCTGACCTGAGATCCATCGGGAGCGTAATCCACATCGGAAACGGAGAGCCCCGGTGCCAGAGGAACAAATCGCTTCGCCTCCGCGCCATAGCGGAGCAACTCGCCTCCCCCGGAGTTGGAACCAATACCAAAGATCTGCTGGCTGGCAGCGTCGAAAGCCACCGTTGGTGAAATGGCGGCCAAGCCCAGACCGACCGATTGTGCTGGCTCCCGGCTACCGAACCGCCACCATCCCCCGCCGTCGGAGGGCAACACCCAGGAAGTTGCCATGTCCCAATGCGCGGTCATCAGGAGCGAACCCCGTCCGTCCGGGAGCCAGGCTTGCCCAACGCCCCCGTCCGGGGCCCCCAAGGCGGCGATCTCACGGAGATTACCGCCGTCATTATTCATTTGCCACTCGGACGGCGACGCCCCCGGCGAGGCCAGCAGTGCGAATCGCACCCGGGAACCGTCCGGCGACCAGGCAAGTGCCGTCGGCTGGGCTCGAAAATAGTGCAGGTGGCGCACGCCATTGTCGTTGGGATTCGCCAACAGCAGCGAATCGCCCTGCGCCAGCAGAATCCCTCCTCCGTCCGGGCGCCACGCCGCGCTCTCCGCCGTTGATGCTCCCAGACGGCGCGCCTGCCCATCGCTCAGAATCCATACGGAGGAGGCGGCTTCCGGGGCCTCGCTGGCCACCGGCGACTTGACCAGCAGCTGTCGGCCGTCCGGGGAAACATCGAGCAGCGCGGCATCGGACCAAGGAGTTGGAATGGGTTCGGTCGTTCCTCCCGCCGCGGGAACGCGAATGATTTTATAATGACCATCCGCAAGTTCCGTGCAGTACACCCAGCCGGCGCGGACCACCACTGGCTGAAACTTTTGATTGCCGTCGGTCGTGATGGCCCTCCAGGTGCCTTGGACGGTAAGTGGGACCGCCTCGGTCACCGCACGCAGCCAGCCGATCCCAGCCAGCAACAGTATGACCCCGGTCGCCACCGCCGAGATGCCCCGCCATGTCCGCTGGCGTATCGGCGCCGGCGAGCTGACCGGAACAGTCGTCGTGGGTACGGTTGCCTCCGGGGCCGGCTTCTCCTCCGCCCAGCGAGTCACCTCGGCGATAAAGCAGAACCCGAAGCCGCGTGCAGTTCGAATAAATCGCGGGTTCTGCGGGGAATCATCAAGCGCCTTGCGGACCTTGCCGATGACTCCGTCCAGATTTTTTCTCAGGTCCTGAGTTGCCCCCGACCATAGGGTCTTCTCCAACTCTCCCCGGGTCAGCACCACCTGGGGCTGCGAAGCCAGCAGCACGAGTGCCTCGAACGCCAGCCGTCCCAGCCGCCGCGGCGCGCCGCCGCGCCGCAACTCGCGCCGCCGCAGGTCCAAGGCGAACACCCCAAACCGCAAAACCGCTACTTCGGGAGGAAGCTCGACAGACATACCGACCACCCAAGGTGGGGCCGTACGGAATTGTCACCCGTAACCCATGCAAAGTCAATAGCATAGCTAGTAGCCAAGACGTATCCATCTTGAAGGTCGACAATCGTGCGTCCAAAGGAGCAAACTTCCCGACGCCAAATCTGTAAAAACAGACATTTCGAGCAGACATTAGCGACTCTAGTCGAAACTTCCGCGGCATCGGAGAAAAGAGCTATGAGGCTTGGGCTGAAAAGACGGGTCGGGTGCCATAGAACGCGATTGCTCAAGAGGGTAGTCCCGCCTCTCGAATCGCAATCTCCAGCGACGGGAAAGACAATTCGCTGGCGTCCTCGATTTCTACAGAGCTGGGGGCGGACAGGATGCGGGATCCTCCTGGTAGCAGTCGTCTGTCCCGCCGCGATTCACAATGCCTCGCGCGCCAAAACTGGAATCACCTCGCCTCAGACGTCATATAACACCTTCGCGCGTCTCATCGCCGCGGGGAGCGGTGATTCCGATCGTCTCAAACCTCTACCCGACTTGAGCGAACACCCGGACTTCACCCAATCCGACTACACCAGGAACAATATTATCTGGGAGAGCGGATATGCCCCGGCCAGCACCCATCCTCCCAGACCCAAGCTGGAAACGGCGCCGGGCAATTGCACTTGGTACGTCAGCGGCCGCATGCGGCAATTGGGGTTTGATCCCGGTCAGTTAAATGCAATGTATGGCGACGCCAAGATCTGGAATTCTCAATTGAATGGGCGCAGGCCCCAGCGCGGCTGCGCCGCGCGCCCCGCTTCTGCTCGCTCCGGCATGGGGACCCCGGAGTCCCACGCCAGCGCTGCGCTCGCGGGGGGGGAGCCTGCATTGCTTGCTGGGGGCGGGCCGCCCTACGGAGGGTCGCAGCCCTTCGCGCCGACTTTGCCCAAAGTGCAAACGGCGCGCCCCCCGCGAGCGGAAGCGACCGGATATTCCGCGGGCTACTCGCCAAGCCTGTACGCGATCGCTCAGTCGCCGGCCCACGACCACGTCGCTGTCATCGAGAGCATGAACGGCGACGGCACGATGACGGTGAGCGAGTCGAGCTACGATCCGGGCACGCCAGAGGACTACTTGTGGCGTACCGAGACGGTGTCGGTCACCGGATCGATCTTTACAAACCTTATTCACCCGACTGCCCCCCTGGGAACCGCTGCGGCGCCGGTAGTTTCGGCCGTCCTCCCCAATCCAGTGCCGACTTCCAACAGCGCCCAAAACATAACCATCACCGGGAGCAACTTCCAGAGCGGCGCCACCATCACCTTTCACGACACGCTCAACCACGCCTTCAGCGGCGAGAGCGCCACCTGGCAGAGCGCCGGCCAGCTGCTCAATAGCTTCAACGACCAGAGCGATTCCGGCACATGGACGGTCTCGGTCACCAACCCCGACGGGCAGACTTCCAACACCTTCAGCTTCACGGTCGCGGCTGCGGCGGCCCCCGCGCCCGTTGTGAGCGGCGTCCAGCCGAGTCCGGTACCGGCGTCCAACAGCGCCCAAAACGTAACCATCACCGGGAGCAACTTCCAGAGCGGCGCCACCATCACCTTTCACGACACGCTCAACCACGCCTTCAGCGGCGAGAGCGCCACCTGGCAGAGCGCCGGCCAATTGCTCAATAGCTTCAACGACCAGAGCGACTCCGGCACATGGACGGTCTCGGTCACCAACCCGGACGGGCAGACTTCCAACACCTTCAACTTTACGGTCGCGCCGGCCAGCACCCCTGCTAACCCCTGGCAACAAGTCACCATGTGCGGCGATGCGGCCGGAGTTGCCGGATTGAATGCCGGCCTGCTCCTCACCGATGGAAGGGTAATTTTCCAAGAGGACAACATCCGCTCCCTGACCGGACCCTACTCGCCCACGGGCAACTGGTATGCCTTGAGTCCGGATGCCAACGGCAACTATACCGGCGAACTCAACGGAGTCTGCGCCTGGAAAGAGCTGGCCACCATGCCCAGCGGCTATGGCCCGCGCTACTACGCTTCCGCGGTACTACCCTCCGGAAAAGTCTTGGTCATCGGCGGCGAGTATAACCTGAGCGACACTTCTACCTTGGAGGCCAACAACCCGTCCATCGTCATGAAGAATCGCGGCGCCGTTTACGATCCCGCCGCGGACACCTGGCAGTCGCTGGCGGGTCCGTCCGGGTGGAATTACATCGGCGATGCGCAGAGCATGCTCCTTGCGGATGGGACCTTTCTGTTGGCGCGCCCCATCGACAGTAACCGGCAGAGCACCGCTGACATCGCTGAGCTCGCCACCAAGGACCTGGATCCCTCGACCGCAACCTGGACGTTCCTCAGCCCCAACAATAAAGCTGAACGAAATAACGACGAGGAGGGATGGACAGAACTTCCGCAGGATGGTTCGTTCCTCACGGTTGACGTGACAGGCTCCAGTCAGGCGGAGCGGTACCTTATCGGACAGGGTTGGCTCCCGGCGGGCATTCCCCCCGTCATGACCCTAGTCGGGAATGCTGACGAGATGGGACCGGCCATGCTCATGGCGAATGGCAAGGTGGTGGCCTTCGGCGCTAATGGTGCGATCGGGATTTACGCCCCGCCTGCGCCCTTCGCGACCACGCCAGGTTCTTGGACATCGAGCGGAACCCTCACCGATGGCGGTATTACCTATGAGCCCGCGGACGCCCCCGCCGTGCTATTTCCGGACGGTCGCGTACTGGTGGCCGCCAGCGCTCCCAATCCGAGCTATCCGAGCGATAGTTCCGCGTTTCCAACAACAAACCCCACGCATTTTTTCGTGTTCGATCCAAGCACGAACTCCGTTAGTACCATTACCGGCCCGCCAGCTGCCGCCAACGACGTTAGCTTTGAGTGTCGCCTCCTGCTCCTGCCCAACGGGCAGGTGCTCTTTACAGATGGCACAACCGACACGGAGATCTACAGCCCCACCGGGACCGCGGTTGCCGCCGCTCCGGTTATCAGCAACAGCACCGAACTGTCATCGCTTACGCTCGGCCAGACCTACACCGTGTCCGGAACCGGCTTCAATGGCCTGTCGCAGGCCGTTGCCTACGGCGATGACTACCAGGCAGCCACCAACTACCCCTTGGTGCGCATCACCAACACCGCCAGTGGGCACGTGCGCTACGCCTTTGTCCACGATATCAGCTACATGGGCGTCGCCAGCTCCGCGGCGGTGTCGGCCTCATTCGATCTTCCCAGCGACATCGAGACCGGCGCCAGCACGCTCCAAGTCGTGGCCAATGGGATACCCTCGGCCTCGCTGGATATAACCATTACCGCCGCGAGCCCGATGACCCTCACCGCTCTGTCCGTAACCCCGGCTTCGATTCCCAGCGGCACAAAGGCTACGATCGCCGTCACCCTCAGTGCCGCGTCCGCGAGCGACACAACCGTAGCCCTGTCGAGCGACTCTCCGGCCCTCGCGGTCTCGACGATCTCGGTGCCGGCCGGGCAGACCCAATCCTCGATCCAGGTGACGGCCGGCACCGTCGCTACCTCCACGCCGGTGACCATCACCGCCTCCTACAATGGCGGCTCCCAAACCCAGAGCGTGACCGTGACTCCCGCTGCTCTACCGGCCGCCACCATCACCCCCGTTAGCCTGACCTTCCCGGCGCAACTGGCCGGCACACCCAGCACCGCCCAAACGGTGACGGTGACCAATTCTGGGAGCGCACCCCTTTCCGTCACCAGTGTCGCCGCCTCAGGAGAATTCTCCGCGACCAATACCTGTACCGCACCTCTCTCCCCGAACGCCACCTGTACCATTACGGTCGTCTTCACCCCGACCGGTGCCGGAAGTCCTACCGGCGCGCTCACCATCACCGACAACGCACCCAACAGCCCTCAGATCGTCAACCTGGGCGGAACGGGAACAGCGCCGACGATTGTCCTCAGCCCGAGCAGCCTGACCTTTCCCGCGGAGCCGGAGGGTACCCGCGCCACCGAGACGGTAACGGTCTCCAATTCCGGCAGCGCCCCACTCTCTATCACCAACGTCACCACCACCGGGGATTTCACCGAAACCAACACGTGCACTGCGCCGGTGGCTCCAAATGCTACCTGCTCAATTGCGGTGACGTTCGACCCGGCCGAGATCGGCATCCGTACCTTCGCCCTCAGCATCACCGACAACGCCCCCAACAGCCCCCAGAACGTCACATTGACCGGCACTGGCATAACAGGGACCCCGGTCGCTAGTCTCTCCCCGACCAGCCTGACATTTTCTTCCCAAGTAATCGGCACGGCGAGCATGCCGCAGAACATTACGATCAAGAACACGGGCACGGCGCAGCTTGCCATCACTGGCGCCACCGCAACCGGGGATTTCAGTGCCACGCACAATCAGTTCATCGATCCGGGAAACAGCGGTGTGGTCGCCATCACCTTCACCCCCACCGCCACCGGTACCCGCACCGGTACCGTGACCATTACCGATAACGCCGCCGGCAGCCCGCAGACTGTCTCGCTCACCGGTACCGGCATCCCGGTACCGCCCGCGCTCTCTCCCACGAGCTTGACGTTTGCCGGACAGCCAGTCGGCACCTCCAGCGCTGCCCAGATGGTCACCGTGACCAACGTCAACCCGGTGACCATGACCTACCCCGGCGCCTCCACCACCGGGGACTTTGCCGCCAGCGGCTGCGACCATTTCGCGGTCCAACCGCTGGGTACGTGTACCATCTCGGTCGTATTCACGCCCACCGCGCCCGGTGCCCGCACCGGGACTCTCTCGCTATCCGGCGTCCCCGGGAGTGTCTCGCTGACCGGCACCGGAACAGGTCCCAGCGCCAACGTTTCCGTCTCCTCTTTGACGTTTGGCACTTCCTTCCTGGGTGTCCCGACCCCCGCACAGACAGTCACTCTCTCCAATCCCGGCACGGTCGCGCTCGCCATCGCCACCATTCAGGCCTCTGGGGATTTCGCCGCCACCCAAAACTGTGGCGCCAACCTCGCCCCCGGCGCCAACTGCGTCATTTCCGTAATCTTCACCCCGACCGTCGCCGGCACGCGCAGTGGTGCCCTGACGTTGACCGATAACGCCCCGGGCGGTTCGCAAACCGTCGCCCTTTCTGGCGATGGGCTCGCTCCGCCACCGACGCTCGCGTTTGCGCCCGCCACGCTGACCTTCGCCAGCCAGGGCACCGGGACTACCAGTCAGGCGCAAACCATCACCGTCTCCAATCCCGGCTCCGCGCCCGTCGCGATGACTTCGATCATCGCTTCGGGTCCGTTCAGCCAATCCAACGACTGCGGCGCCAGCCTCGCCATCGGTGCGAGCTGTACGTTATCGGTCACGTTCACCCCCGCCACGACCGGCCCGGCTACCGGCGGCATCGCCCTGGTCGACAACGCGCTCAACAGCCCACAAACCATTCCCCTCGCCGGTTCGGGCATCGCCCCCGGCCTCGCCTTCTCCCCCAGCGTGCTCAACTTCGGCAGCCAGGCGCTGAATACCACTCTTCCCCTCGGCTTCACCATCTTCAATTCCGGTACCGCCGACCTGCACATCACGAGCATTACCGGCTCCGGCGACTTTGCCGCGGTCAGTTCGTGCGCCACCGTCCTCGCGGGTAGCAGTTGCGGCGTGACCGTGAACTTCACTCCGACCGTCACGGGAACCCGCACCGGCCTGATCAGCATCGCCGATGATGCGCCCGGCAGTCCCCAAACCCTGTCTGTCTTTGGTGTGGGTATCGCCGCGGGCGTTCTGCTCACCCCGCCGTCGCTGCAGTTTCCCGATACCGAACAGGGTGCTACCAGCTTTCCCATCACCCTCACCCTGGCCAACTCGGGGAGCGTGGCCATCACCGGCATCGCCATCCGTGCCGGGGGTGATTATCAGCAGACCAACAACTGTCCCACCATTTTGGCACCCGGCTTTGGAGCGCCCGGGCAGAGTTGCTCGATCAATGTCACCTTCACCCCTCGTGTCCCCGGCGCGGATTCGGGCTCCCTCACCGTTACCGACAACGCCGGCACGCAGACTGTGGCGCTCGTGGGCAACGGATATTCGGTTGGCGCCAACCTCAGCGCGACGCAGTTGCTCTTCGGCGGGCAACTCGTCGGGACCACGTCCGGCGCCCAAACCCTCGTCCTGACCAACACCGGCGGCGGCCCCCTCGCTATTACTTCCATCTCCGCCTCGGCCGGCTTCGCCGACCTCACCAGCTGCACCACAGCATCCGGAGTGGGCTCGTTAGCCGCCGGATCGAGCTGCGCTATCAACGTGGTCTTCACTCCCACCGACGCCGGGCCCCAGTCCGGCACCGTCACTATCGCCGACTCCGCCGGATCCCAGGCGGTGTCCCTCAACGGACTGGGCACCACCCCTGGGCTTCAGGTCACGCCGGCTTCGGCAACCTTCGGCGCCGAGGTGGCGAACTCCGTCAGTCCCAGTCAAACTCTGACCGTCTCCAACACCGGGAGCGCTGCACTGGCGCTGAATCCGATTGCGATCTCGGGCGACTTTCAAGAGGTCAATCTCTGCCCGGTCAGCCCCGCCACCCTGGCTCCGGGTGCGACCTGTCTGGTGAGCGTGAGCTTTGCTCCGGCCGCGGCCGGCTCCCGCAGCGGCACGCTCTCGGTCGGCGATGCCGCCGGCTTGGCCGCCACCTCCGCCGTGCTTCAGGGCACCGGCACCCTGGCGGGGATGACCGCCGCCCCCGCCACCCTCTTCTTCGGGGGCATCCCCGTTTCCCGAACCAGTTCTTCGCAGACCGTCACCGTGACCAATACTGGTACCGCCGATCTGACCGTCAACGCGGTGAAAACGGTCGGCGACTTCACCCAGACCAATACCTGCACCGCCGCCCCTGTACCGGCGGGGCAAACCTGTGTGATCAGCGTCGCCATGACCCCCAGCATCGCGGGCAGTGAAACCGGCGCCGTCCAGATTTACGACACCGCCGACGGCCTCCATGTGGTCGCCGTCAGCGGCTACGGCGAGGGCGCGGGCGTCAGCCTGCAACCCACCCAACTCGCCTTCGGTAGCCAGCCCATACCCGGCGGCAACTCCTTCGGTGTCACCCTCAACGGCCCCAGCCAGTCCGTCGTGCTCACCAACTCCGGCACCGCGGCGCTGGCCCTGCCCGCGATCGTGCTCCAAGGTCCCTTTACTCAAGCCGATAACTGCGGCGCCAGCCTGGACGTCGGCGCCAGTTGCACCATTACGGTGAGTTTCGCGCCATCGCTGGCCGGCGAGGCCACCGGGATACTCAGCGTTGCTGGCGCCACTGGTGTGGCGGCAACCGTCTCCCTCACAGGTTTTGGCAGCCCCACCGGTCTCACCCTGACGCCTCCCGTTCTGAGCTTTGGTTCGCAAGCTCTCGGAGCGGTGGGCACACCACAGTCCGTGACCTTAAAGAACCAAACCGGCCAGGATGTAGCCGGTCTGCAAATCGCCGCCAGCGGCGAGTTTAGCGAGACGGATAACTGTAACGGCGCGCTCGCCAACGGCTCATCCTGCGTCATTCAGGTTGCGCTCAGCCCCCTAACCGCAGGCAGCATCACAGGGTCCATCTCTGTCACCGGATCCCTCAACTCGTCCAGTTCGGCCAGTGTCTCCACCAAACTGAGGTCGTCCCTAGCCAAACCGACCGCCGCTTCTTCCTCGGCCGGGATCGCGGAAATCGACCTCGCTGGAGAGGGCAGTTCCTCCGGCGTCAGTCTCTCCGCCACTAGCCTAACCTTCTCCTCCCAAACCGTGGGGGCTCCGAGTTCCGCGCAAACCGTGACCCTCACCAACCACGGCCAAGCCGGGCTGTCCGGGGTGGCGATTACGGCCAGCGGCGACTTTGCGCAAACCAACACCTGCGGCTCCAGCTTGGCTATGGGCGCGAATTGCGCGATCTCGGTCACATTCACCCCCTCCGCCGCGGGGACCCGCCCCGGCAGCCTGACCATCACCGATAGCGCCCTCGACTCGCCCCAGATGGTCACTCTCTCGGGGACGGGTGTCGCGGCGGCGCCTGCGGTCTCCCTGACGCCGTCCACCCTCACCTTTGCCAGCCAGACTGTCGGAACCTCCAGCGCCGCGCAGGCCATAACCGTGGCCAACACCGGTACCGCCGTCCTGGCCCTCAGCTCGATTACGGCCTCCGGGGATTTCAGCCAGACCAACACCTGCGGCTCCAGCCTTGCCGCCGGCGCCATCTGCACGGTTGCGGTGACTTTCACGCCCACGGCGGGCGCGGCCCGCAGCGGCACCCTGACCCTGACCGACAACGCCGCCGGCAGCCCGCAGACCGCGCCCCTGTCGGGCACCGGCGCCGATTTGGTCATAACTGCCGCCAGCGGCTCCGCCCTGACCCAGACCGTGCCCCAGGGCAAGACGGCGACGTACAATCTGGCCTTGACCGCGTCAGGCGGCCTTACCGGAACCTTCGCGCTGACCTGTACCAGCGCCCCCACCGGTGCCACCTGCACCCCGGCACCGGCCAGCGTCTCCATCACCGACGCCTCGGCCTCCGCTGCCACCGTGACCGTCTCGACCACAGCGCCCTCGCTGCTCGTCAAGGGTCCGGACAGTGCCCCACCATTCGACCGTCTCCCCTACGGTGAACTGGCGCTATTCGGTGTCCTCCTGCTCGGCGCCGGTGCCGGGCTCCGATGGCGGCGCTCCCATGCTGGGCGAGCCGCTCGCCGGCCGGCGTGGCTGCTGATGGGCACCCTCTTCGTCGGGCTGGCTTTGTTGTCCGCCTGTAGTGGCCGCCCAAGCGGCGCCAGTGGCAATAGCAGCGGCGGAAGTGGCGGCGGCAACACCGCCCCGCCTGCCACGCCCACCGGCTCGTACACCCTGAACCTGACTGCGACCGGCGGCGGCATAACCCGCACCATCAGCCTCACCCTCGTGGTGCAATGACCGCGCCGTTGCAGACCTCAGTCCATCGTGGTCGCCCGCCGCGCCAGAATGCCGGTCGCGCTTGCTGCTTGCCCTTTCCCGGTGCAATAAAACCAGGAAGGTCCGATCTGCGCGAAGTTTTCCGGGTACCTGTTTAATTAGATTTGGGAAATACCGGTCGCGGGGGTCGCGCCGTTTGCACTGCGGGCAAAGTCGGCGCGAAGGGCCGCGAAACTCCGAAGGGCGGCCCGCCCCCGGCAAGAAATGCAGGCGCGGTCCCCGCGAGCGCAGCACCGGCATGGGGCTCTGGGGTCCCCATGCCGGGGCGAGCATAAGCCGAAGGCGCCCGGAAGCGCCGGGCGCGTGGCCTTCCGCGCTGGGGCCCGTCAAAGTTGATCGCCTGCTGCACCGTCGGCGCGCAACGTCAGGTGCGACTCCAACTCGGCGGCGATGTCGCGCTCCAGCTGATGCCGCCGCATCCAGACCCATCACCTGCGCAGCACTTTCATCACTCGCAGCGCAGCGCCGCCATCGGGTCCACCCGCGCCGCCCGCCGCGCGGGCACATAGCTGGCCAGCAGGCAGGCGAGGGTGAGCAGGGCGATGGCGCCGGCCCAGGCTGCAGCGTCGAAGGCGGACACCCCGAACAGCAAACTGCCGAGCGCGCGTGTCAGCCCGGCGGCCAGCAGGCCGCCGAGAACGAGTCCGGCGGCGAGCACGGCGAGGCTCTCGCCCAGTACCATCCCGGTCACCGCGCGCGGCGCGGCCCCGAGTGCCATGCGCACCCCGATCTCGCGCGTGCGCTGCTGCACCCGGTAGGCGAGCGCGCCATAGAGGCCGATGAGGGCCAGCGCCAGCGCGAGAGCGGCGAAGACGCCGAGCAGCAGGGTGCGGAAGCGCGGCTCGGCCAGTGTGGTGGCGAGCGCCTCGTCCACCATCTCCGGCTCGCCCATTTGGATGGAGGCGTCGGTCGCGCGCAGCGTCCGGCGTAGCGCTTGCGTCAGCGCCGCGGGCGGCAAGGAGGAGCGCACCAGGAAGGTGGCGTCAAAGTAGTTGCCCATCATCGGCTGATAGACTTCCGGCCGCACTCCTTCGGCCAGCGACGAGTCGCGGAGGTTGGCCACCACGCCAACGACCAATTCCTGTTCGGAGGGCTCGAAGATGAGTATCTGGCCCACCGGATCGCTCCCGGACCAGAGGGCCTGCGCCAAGGCCTGGTTCACCAAGACCGGCACAGGCGCCGCCGCCACGGGCTTCGCCGGAGTGGCGTCGAATACGGCCTGGGGAGGTGGCATCATGTCGGCGGGACCGAAATCGCGTCCCCGCAGCAGGTCCGCGCCCAGCGTCTGGAAATACCCCTGTCCGACCACATGCGTTGCGGCGTGTACCGTGCCGCCGACTTTATCCTGGCGGGAATAGGGCTCGCCCGCGAGGTCGTCATAACCGTCGAAGCTGTTGCCGCCGTCGCTGGCCGACACGACCCCGGGCAGCGCGCGGATGCGCTCCAAGGTTCGCTGATGCAGGAGACTGCGTTGGACCGTTGCCGCGCGCCCAAAGGACTCCGGCGTGATCACGTCGAACTTGAGCAAGGAATGGGGGTTGAATCCGGTGCTGACATCCAGCATGTGGTCCAGGCTGCGCAGCAGCAGGCCGGCGCCGACCAACAGCACCAGAGACAGGGCGATCTCAACCGTCAACAGCAAGCTGGAGCGGGAAGAACGGCGCGTGGCCGGCGCTCCTCCCTGAAATCCGCGCTGCAAGTCCGGGCGGGAGAAGCGGAACGCCGGCGCCGCGCCGCACACCAGCCCACTCAAGAGCGCGGCCGCCAAGCCGAAACCCAATACCCGCGGGTCCAAGTGCGCGGTCCGCAGCCGCGGGATGGTATCGGGCCCGAGCCGTGCCATATGCATCGCGGCCTCGGCCAGCAGCCATCCCAGAGCGCCGCCCCCGGCGGAGAGGCATACGGCTTCGGCCAGCAGTTGCCGCACCAGGCGCCCGCGGCTCGCCCCCAGCGCCCGCCGCACCGCGAACTCGCGCTGACGCCCGGCGCCGCGCGCCAGCAGCAAGGCCGCGGTGTTGGCGCAGGCGATCAGCAGCACGCAGCCCACCGCAACCAGCAGCACCAGCAGCGCCCTTCGCGACGCGGGTGGGGCCAGCACTTGGCCGAGCGCGCCCACCGACAGACGCCAGATCATGTGGGGCGGAGCGCGCAGGAGACCGGGCCGGCTCGCGATGACCGCGACCGCGGCTTGCGCGCGCTTCAAGGCGGCCGCGGCCGGAATCCCGTTGGGCAGCCGCGCAAGGATGTAGCCGGACGAGCGCGGCGTTGGGCTGGCCAGGATCCAGAGGTCGGCGCTCGTAGGGTATCCGCGCTCTGGGCCCAGCACTCCGGCCACGGAGTAGCGTCGGTCGCCATAAAGCACACCCCGCCCGACCACATGCGGGTCGGAGTGGAACTCCCGCCGCCAATACTCGTCGCTGATGACGATCTCGTCCGCATCCCAACGCAGCTCCCGGCCGAGAGCCGGCTGAATTCCGAGCATGGCGAAGAGGCCAGGCGATGCGCGGTAGGCATCCGGGTTGTCGGCATAGCCATCCAGATCGAGCGAGCCGCTCTCATAGGCCAGAAACTCCGTCTGGGTAAAAATCTTGGCCCGCCGGATGGCTTCAAACGCCGCCTCGGGCGTGGAGGCTGGCATCGTGCGTGCCGGGGAGGCGATGGACCCGCGCAGGATCACCAGATGCGATGCGTCTGGATACGGCAGCGTGTTGAGCAGTACCGCGTCGACCACGCTGAACATGGCGGTGCAAGCGCCTATGCCGAGTCCCAACGTCAGCACCGCGACCGCGGCGAAGCCGGGGCTCCGGCGCAGCATTCTTCCGGCAAGACCGAGATCGCGCCCCAGGTCGTCGAGCCAGCGCGGCACGCGCGCATCCCGCACCCGCTCGCGCAGCAGCAGGTCGTTGCCCAGCCGCCCCTCCGCGCCCGCCCGCGCCGCCGCGCGAGGCGCTCCCGCCGCCTCGTCCGCATCGGCGCGCAGCGCCAGGTGCGATTCCAGCTCCTCGGCAATCTCCCGCTCCCACCGATGCCGGTGAATCCACGACCAAAGCCGCCGGAGTGTTCGCATATCAGGTCTCCCGTGCCGCCGCCACCGCCCCCGTCGCCTGCCGCCAGCTCCGGGTATGCCGCTCGAGTTCCCGCCGCCCCGCCGCGGTGAGCCTGTAGTACCGCGCCCGCCGCTTGTTCTCCGTCAGCCCCCAGGTGGCGCTGATCCGGCCGTCCGCCTCCATGCGGTGCGGGGAGGGGTAGAGCGATCCCTCCTCTGCAGTGCGCCTGGTCCCATAGAAAACTATGGTAACAGCTCGGGCGGAAAATGCAATACGCGGGGGGCGCGCCGTTTGCACTGCGGGCAAAGTCGGCGCGAAGGGCTGCGAACCGGGCCCCCACCGCGTTCTGCGCGGTGGGGTGGTCGTAATTCCGCAGGGGCGAAACTGGCGGTGCGAGTTTCGCGCCCCCGGCAAGCAATGCAGGCGCAGCCGCGCTGGGGCCCGCGCCCATCAAAACGACCAGACCTATGGGCGGTCGTAAAAGATAGCCCGGCCCCAAGGGGCGAGTTGGAGGAGCAGATCGAAATCGCGGGTGTTGCGGGTTAGAACGGCGCAGCCGTGCTTGGCGGCGCCGAGGTAGATCAGGGCATCGTGCAGCGCCTGGCGCTGCTCGTTCTTGCCGTAGCCCTGCAGGCGGGCGAGAAGTCCGGCGAGAATCCCTGCCTCGCGCCAGACCTCGCGATCGGGGGCCAGGATGCGGTGTGCGGGGCGCATTTCGAGCGAGGCCGCGATCCGGGTCACCGCATGCACGCTGTCGTCACGCTTAGGCTCCAGGCGGCCGGCGGCAAAGGCCAGTTCCGCCTCGGTCACGGTGGAATGCCACAGAGTGCCAGCGCGCAGCGTTAGGGCGGCGTCTGCGGGCAGAGTATCCTGCAGTGCGTCGATATAGACCGTCGTATCGAGCAGCAATGGCGGGAGCGGCGGCGCCACCGTCGCGAGGAACGGCAGCGCCGCGCGATCCCGGTAAGCCAGGCTGTGGCGATGTTTCTCCGGCTTGAGCCGGCGCAGCGACCGCTCAAGACCGGACTTAGAACTCAAGATCGAGGTTCCGGCTCACCGTGCCCCGCTGCGACAGCAGCCACTCGGCGTAGTTGTCGGCCACCGCCAGGCTGGCGAGCGCCGCCTCCAGGAGCTTGGAGTCGGACTGGATGCCGGTCTTTTTCTTGGCTTGGGCGACCAGCGCCGCGGGCATGCGGCCCCGCACCACCAGCGTTCGCCGTCCTTTGAGAAGACCCTGTTGCCCGGCGATGGAGAGCGCCTCGTCAAGGCGACTGGCGGGCCCCGCTTTTGGCTCGGGCGCCATGGTAGCGGCAATGCTTGGCGTCATAACAACCTCCTTGCAAAGTGTAGCACCAATCCGCAATGCGTGTGCTACGGATGGCGGGGGTCGCGCCAAACATGTCATGGCACCACGGGCTGGTAGGCAAAGCCGCCCCGGCAAGCCATGCAGGCGCGGTCCCCGCGAGCAAAAGCCGAAGGCGCCCGGAAGCGCCGGGCGCGTGGCCTTCCGCGCTGGGGCCCGCGCCCATCAATTGTTGTGGCTACGTCTACCGCCGCGGCGCTTCTCGCGCTTGCTCGTTGCTTCCCGGCAATTCCTCCACCGGCTGCTTGCGGTCTGCATCCGCCGTAGGCCCGGCAATCTGCGCGGTTTCGCGAGGCCGCTTGCTGCCGGTCACCCACGGGCGAACCAACCCGGCCAGGATCGGGCCAAGCATGCTGTGCACCACCCGCTTCATGGCCGATTATAGGCGCACTTCGATCCAATGTATCGCACAACTTTATTGCACAACTGTGAGGGAATCGCTAGCTTGGCCGCGGTCCCGCGCGCCTCTAATCCATGGTGAAGGTGCCACACATGACTTCCAAACCGGTTCCCGTCGCCAACCCGTCGTTCCACCCCAGCCCGGCCCAGCGCCGGCTATTGCAATACATCCACGAGAACCCCAGTTTCAAAACGGCACTCGAGCTCTGCGCCGCCGCCGGCATCGGCCGCACCACTTACTATCGCTGGTGCCAGGACCCCGGCTTCCGCGTCTGGCTCGCCGACGCCTAGTCCGCCCACCTCCTCATGGACGGCGCCGCCCTCATCAACATCTGCCGCCTCCAGGCCGCCCGCTCCTTCTCCTACTGGAAGGCCCTCTTCCAGCTCACCTTCGACGAAGCCGGCCTCGCCCGCATGCGCACCTGGCGCGACGCCGTCGCCCAGCTCGACCCCGACGCCTTCGAGCCCAACCCGGAGGACATTCAGCCCGACCCCGCCCCGGCGAGCCCGTCGCTCACCCCCGCGGGCCTCCCCAAACCCTCAATGTCTGTTCCACAGATCGTCGAGCGGCTGCAACAACTTGCGCGCAAAAACGGAACAGATCCCGGCATTTCCGCTGCCGCCGCGCCGCCCATGCCGCACCGCGTCGCCCGATGTTATAACACGGCAGTCCATAAAGCGCATCGCGCCGGCCAGCGTCCTTTGCGGCCGCGCATCTAGCCGGATCACGCCATGACCACCGCTACCGTGCTCGATCTCCTGGCGTACGCCGCTGCCGGCCTGGCTGACCGCAATCCCGACCTCGCGCGCCTCGGCGTAGTCTCTCGGTTTGCCGAAACCCTGCTGCGCGCGATCGAGGTCGCCGACCTCGAGCTTCGCCTCGAACGGCTCCTGAATCCCGCACCGCCACAAGAGGAAACCGCATGACCACCCGCATTCGCGCAACGATTCTGCGCGAGGAAAAACGCCGCCGCGCCACCGCGCCCGTCCCCAGTCGGGGAAAGAAGTACCCCGGCCCCGGGGACGAGGATCGGCCCTTCACGGAGGCGGAGTGGAACTACTTTATCGTCCTCCGGGACGTCCTCCGGCGTGACGGGGAAGCCGCCGCGCGCGACTACCTGGCCCAGAATCCACGTCCCGCCGAAATTCCCGACTGGATCTTGCTGCGGGAGTGCGACCACGAGAACCCCGTGCTCGGCTTCGATCCCGGTGGCGCCGAACTGTTGGCCCAGGCCCGCCGCCGGAACCCCGACTACGTTCCCCAACCGCCCCTCTGGCTGAAGCCCCGCGATCCTATCCCCCCAGCGCCCCATTAAAAAACAGCGCCGTGTACTGCTCCACGATGTCGCGTTCGGTCAGGTTCCCTTCGGCCCGGTACCACTGGTACATCCAGTTGATCATCCCCAGCAGCGCGAACGCCGCCGGCTGCGCGGGCACCGCCGGACGGCTCAGGCCGCGCTTGGCCTGCACCTCCGCGATCAGATCGCCCAGGTAAAGGACGTAATGCTTCTTGCGGGCGTTGATCGCCCGGCCCGCCTCCGGCGGCAGCGTCCGGTTTTCGTGCAGGATCACCGTGATCTCGCGGTCGCTGCCGCTCAGCACCAGGCCGATGTGGCGCGCAATACAAGCCCGCAGCCGCTCTTCGGGGTCGGCGATCTCCTTGACCACGGCCAACACCCTCTCCTCGAAGATGTCCATGCCGTAGGTCATGATCTGCACCAGGATCTCCTCCTTGCTCTCGAAGTGGTGATAGAGAGCCGCCTTGGAGAAGTTCAGCGCGCTGGCGATGTCCTGCATCGAGGTAGCGTCGTAACCGCGCTCCTGGAAGAGGCGCGCGGCGGTGCGCAGGATATCCCGCCGGGAGTCGCTGGTGCCTTTCATGCGATCACCAGGTGAGCGGAGCGGGGAGAAGGGGCCCCCGCGCAGCGGCCATGAGGACGGCGAGCGCGGGCGGCGAAGCCGGGCGCCCGCGCGCACAGGAACAAAGCCGCGTCGTAACCGCGCT
>DATNAC010000014.1:0-11804 GCA_035573035.1 Terriglobales bacterium | reverse complement strand
GACCGCCGCGCCGCAATTTGTGGCCGGCTGCGGCGAGACCCGTCTGTACATGTATCCGGGCAAGGCCTTCCAGGCGGTGGATGCCCTGATCACCAACTTCCACGCGCCGCGAACGTCGCTCTTGGTGATGATCAGCGCCTTTGCGGGCACGGAGGCGGTGCGGCGGGCCTACCGGCACGCACTGGAGGCGCACTACCGCTTTCTCAGTTATGGCGACTGCATGTTCATCAGCTAAACTCAATGCGTGAGCCAAGAACCCAGGCCGATCGGCCGGCATCATGCCATATTGAGCGAGTTTCGCCAGGCGTTCCGCGCCGGGCTATTGGCCGATGCCGATGGCGAGCCCAAGCTCGCGATTGAAGGCCCGCGCCTGATTGGCGAGGCCATCCGGAGCGGCTACCGAATCGAAACCGCGCTGTTCAGCCGCACCGGGCTGGAGCGGTTGGGCGCCAAGCTGCTGCCGCAACTCTCCAAGCACACCCAGACCGCGGTAGCGGAGGACAAGGATTTCGCCGGCGCCATGGACGTGGAGCATCCGCAGGGCGCCGCCGCCCTGGTGCGATATCCGGCGCCCAAACTGGACGATGTCTTCGGCAAAGGTGATGATGGCCCCGCCCTGGTCGTGGCGGCGGCGGAGATGCAGGACCCGGGAAATCTGGGGACGCTCATCCGCGCCGCGGACGCCTTCGGGGCTACGGGGGTGGTGGCGCTGGCGGATACGGTGAACCCCTTTCACCCCAAGGCGGTGCGGGCGGCGGCGGGGTCGTTGTTTCACCTGCCGGTGGTGGGCAAAGTGACCGCGGAGGCGCTGATCGCAGCCTGCCGGCGGCGGAGCGTCCGTTTGCTCGCCACTTCCGCTCGGGGCGATGCGGAGGCCATCACGGCGGGGCTCGCTGAACCGCTTTGCTTTGTGATTGGCCAGGAGGCGGCCGGCGTGCCGCGGGATTTGCAGCGGGCGGCCGATGCCATCATCACGATCCCCATGACCCGCGCTGTCGAGTCGCTCAACGCCGGCGTCGCCGGGGCGATCCTGCTCTATGAGGCCGCGCGGCAGCGGCGTGCCGCGGGACCGGCATAATACATACAGCCGCGCTCGGGCCCGCGCCAACTATGTCATTGTTCGAACCACCTTCGGCGTTGGCGGAAGAGGGCGGGGCGAAGCCGCTGGCCGACCGCATGCGTCCGCGTACCTTGGAGGAACTGGTCGGGCAGCGCCAGATCCTCGCTCCGGGCAAGCCGCTGCGGCTGCAAATCGAGCGCGACCAACTCGGATCACTCCTGCTCTGGGGACCGCCCGGAGTGGGCAAGACCACCCTGGCGCGGATTATCGCGCACCAGACGCGGCGCCGGTTTGTGCCCTTTAGCGCGGTCACCAGCGGCATCAAGGAAATCCGCGAAGTGATGGCGGCGGCCGAGCGGGCTCAACGTGCGGGGCAGCGCACCATCCTATTTGTGGACGAGATTCATCGCTTTAACCGCGCCCAGCAGGATGCGTTCTTACCTTACGTCGAGAGCGGCGCCATCACCCTGATCGGCGCCACCACCGAGAACCCCAGCTTCGAGGTGAACTCGGCCTTGTTGTCGCGCGCCCGCATCTACGTGCTCGAGGCGCTGAGCGAAGCCGACATTGAAGAGCTGCTGCAGCGCGCGCTGAATGACCGGGAACGGGGCGCGCTGAAGGATCTGGGGGAAGTCGAACCCGGCATCGAGGACGGGGTGTTGCCCCGTATCGCCGTTTTCTCCAATGGGGATGCGCGTATGGCTCTCAACGTGTTGGAGGCGGTGGTAGCGGGCGCGGTCGTGGCTGGTGGCGGCAAGCTGGTTCTCTCGATGGCGCTGCTCGACGCTACCTTGCAACACAAGGCGCTGCTATATGACCGGGCCGGTGAACAGCACTTCAATCTGATCTCCGCCCTGCATAAGTCGCTGCGCAACAGCGACCCGGACGCAGGTCTCTACTGGCTGGCGCGGATGCTGGAAGGCGGCGAGGAACCCTTGTACATCGCACGCCGGCTGGTGCGCTTCGCTTCTGAAGACGTGGGCATGGCCGATCCGCGCGCCTTGGAGCAGACCTTGGCCGCGCGTGACGCCGTCGCGTTCATCGGTATGCCCGAAGGCGCCCTGGCGCTCGCGCAAGCGTGTGTGTACTTGGCACTGGCGCCCAAATCCAATGCTCTCTATGCCGCTTACGGTCGCGTGCTGGAGGACGTGACCACCACGCGGGCGGATCCGGTGCCGCTTCCCCTACGCAATGCGCCCACCGGTCTGATGAAGGGCCTGGGATATGGCCGCGGCTATCAGTACGCGCCCGATCTGGAGGCGGGGGTAGCGGCGATGGAGTGCCTGCCCGACAACCTCCGCGGACGCCGCTACTATTGTCCGGGCGAAGCGGGAGTGGAAAAGCGCTTGGGCGAACGAATGAGGGAGTTGGAGGCGTTGCGGCGCCCGTCAAGCGGGCCGGTGGACAAAGCCTAGGCTTGGTGATATATCTGAGGCGAATTCCGGCATGGAGGCCCGCCATGGATTTTACTGGCTTGTCCCTGCTCAACTGGCTTCTGATCGCCTGGGGCTTTGTCACCACAATTCTGGTGCTGCTGATGATCTATCGGGGAATGATCAGCATGCATCAGGAGGAACAGGTTTTCCTGACCGGCGGGTCGCGAAGCTTTGAAGAAGAGGATGCCGCCGCCACCGCGCGGATCGCGAAACTCCGCCCTTATGTGCTAACCGCCACCGGCATATCCGCACTACTGGCGGTGGCGGTCGCCGCGCTCTGGCTAACGCAGACCATGCAGCGGTTTTAGCGCGCAAGCCAAAGCGGGGCGCGCGGCGCCGCCGCGCTGGGGCCCGCGCCCATCAACGGATTTCAGGGCACCAATGACGGAGGGCGCACTTCCGAAGTCGAAGTGCGCCCCCGTGCCGTCTTGCCATGGCCACAGCCCTTACTCGGCGGAGGCGGCCCCGTCTTCCTCGGCTTGACGCTGAATCACCACCGTAACCTCCGCGGTTACGCCCTTGAAGAGGTGAACGGGGACCTTGAACTCGCCCAGTGCTTTCAGCGGGTCGGGCAATTCGATTTTGCGCCGTTCCACCTCGAAGCCCTGGGCCTCGAGTCCGTGAACCACATCCATGGAGGTTACCGAGCCGAACAGCGTGTTGTTGTCGCCGGCGCGGCGTTCGAAGCTGAGCCGCACCTGATTCAGTTGGGCCGCCAGCGCCAGCGCCGCTTCGCGGTCCCGGGCATCCTTGTGGGCCGCCGAGGCGCGCATCTGCTCGATGTTGCGCAGGTTGGCGGGAGTGGCGGCAATCGCCTTGCGGTACGGCAGCAGGTAATTCCGGCCAAATCCGTCAGCGACCTTGACCACGTCGCCCTTGCGGCCCAGTTTGGGCAGGTCTTCCTTGAGAATGATTTCCATGGCTAAATCTCCGCCGCGAAGGGCAGCAGCGCGATCTGGCGCGCCTGCTTGATGGCGCGGGTGAGGCGGCGCTGGTGTTGGGTGCAGGTACCGCTGATGCGGCGCGGCACGATCTTGCCGCGCTCGGCGACGAACTGCTGCAGCATGCGGTAGTCTTTGTAGTCAATCTTGTCGATGCGCTCGACGCAGAACTTGCAGACCTTGCGCCGGCGCAGGAAGGGCTTCTTGGGCCCGCCGCGGGGATTGCCCGAGGGAGCGCTGGGACGACGGGGTTCATTTACGGGAGTTGCGTCAGTCATATTGTTCCTCACGCCGTAGGCGAAGATTCCTCGGCTTCCGCCGATGCGGCCATTTCCGCCTCGACCGAAGTCTCCGAAGGAGCAGGGGCGGGGCGGCGCTGCAGGCGCGCCTCGCGGTGGCGGCGGTCCTTCTCCAGCCGCTTGGCGAGCTCGTCGGTGCGTACCGCCAGGTACTTGATCACCGGCTCGCTGACACGCAGGCGGCGCTGCAGCTCGAGAATCGGAGCGGCGCCGGTTTCCAGATCAAACAGCACGTAGTTGCCCTCGCGGAAGCCGCGCACGCGGTAGGCGAGGCGGCGGCGTCCGAGCCGGTCAACCTTGCGGAAAACCGCGCCCGCCGCGGTGGCGGCGTGCTCCAAGCCGGAGACCAGCTTGTCGGCCTCTTCTTCCGGCAGGTCGGGCCGTAGAATGAAAATCACTTCGTAGGTACGATTCATAAACTTGGCCTCATTCCTCGGGCGGGGCGTTGTAGCGGTTCATGGCTCTGCCCATCCCGTCGGTCAAAATCATCTCCACCGCATCGGCGGCGGTCGCCACCACCTGGCTGACGCGGTCCCGCTGCGCCTTGCCCCACGGGCTCAGCACGAAGCGGACCCGATCCGCGACCGGATGGGAAGGGCCGATGCCCAAGCGCAAACGGGCAAACTCGGTGGTTCCCAAACTGGCCACGATCGAGCGCAGGCCGTTATGGCTTCCGGCCGATCCACGCTCTTTGAGCCGGATCGTGCCCAATGGCAGATCCAACTCGTCACTCGCCACCAACCAACCCGACACCGGGTGCTTCGCCAACAACTGGCGAACCGCGGCGCCGCTGAGGTTCATATAAGTCAGCGGCTGCGCCAGCCACAGCGGCTGACCGGCCAACTGACCCCGTCCGGTACAAGCCTGGCACTCCATCGTCTTCAGCCGGATTCCGCTCCGGCGCGCCAGCTCGTCCACCAATTGGAAGCCGAAGTTATGCGGCGTCCAGTCGTACTCGGGCCCTGGATTGCCCAACCCCACCACCAAAAACGGGGAGTCGGACGCCATGGGCGCTTACTTCTTCTTCTCCTTGTCCTTCGCCGCTTCCTTGCCGGCGGGGGCGGCACCTTCCTCGGCCTCGCCCTTGCCCTTCTTCAGGACTTCGGGCTCGGCGGGGGCCGCGGCCGCCTCGACCGGCGCCGCTTCCACCACTTCCTTCACCGCCACAACGTGGGCGATCACGCGGTCGGAGTCGGTCCGGACGCGGAGGTTGCCCTCCAGATGGAGATCGCCGACGCGCAGGTTCTGGCCGATCGAGAGCTCGCTGACGTTGACGATTATGTGCTCCGGAATTTCGCCGGGCAGGCACTCGATCTCGACCTCGCGGGTGACGATCTCGAGAATGCCGCCCTGCAGCTTCACGCCCTGGGCTTCGCCTTGCACCTGAACCGGGATTTTGACCCGGATGGCCTGGTCGAGAGCGATGCGCTTGATGTCCACATGCAGGAGCCGGCCGCGCAGCGGTTCCCGCTGCCAATCCACCAGCATGGCGGCGGTGGTCTCGCCCGCGGCGACGGCCAGGTTGAAGATGGTGTTGTGTCCCGACTCCGAGTGCAGGATGCGGTTCACCTGGGTGGGATCGAGGGTCAGACTGAGGGGGGCGCGGTTGGCGCCATATAGGGTCGCGGGAATGCGGCCGGCGCGGCGAAGCTGCCGGGCCGGACCTTTCCCCGAAGTGTTGCGCGGATCGGCGGCAAGTGAAATCGCAATAGCCATTACGTAGCTCCTGGCAAAGGCCGCCTGCTAGACGAACAGCAGGCTGACCGAAGTCTCCTCGTGAATTGAGCGGATGGCGGCGGCCATCAGCCCGGCGATGCTGAGAACCTGAATGCGGGCGCGGGCCTGCGAGGCGGGCGCCATCGGGATGGAATTGGTCACCACCACAAGCTCAAGGGGGCTGGCGGCGATGCGCTCCACTGCCGGCCCGCTGAGTACGGCGTGCGAGGCGCAGGCGAGCACCCGCTTGGCGCCGTTGCGTACCATCGCCTCGGCGGTCTTGACCAAGGTGCCGGCGGTATCAATGATGTCGTCGAGAATGACCGCGGTCCGCCCGTCCACGTCGCCGATCACGTGCATGACCTCGCTGACGTCCATGGCCACACGCCGTTTGTCCACGATGGCGAGCGCCGCATCCAGCTTCTTGGCGAAGAAGCGGGCGCGCTCCACCCCGCCCGCGTCGGGCGAAACGATGGTCAGGTCGGGCAGGCTCATGCGGCGGAAGCAGTCCACCAACACCGGCGAGGCGAACAGGTGGTCCACCGGGATGTTGAAAAAGCCCTGAATCTGGGGAGCGTGCAAATCCATGAGCAGCGCGCGATGGGCGCCGGCGGTGGTGAGCAGGTCGGCCACCAGCTTGGAAGAGATGGGCACGCGCGGCTTGTCCTTGCGGTCCTGCCGGGCGTAACCGAAGTACGGAATCACCGCGGTGATGCGCCGCGCCGAAGCGCGCTTGAGCGCGTCAATCATCAGCAGCAACTCCATGAGGTGGATATCCACCGGGTCGCAGGTCGGCTGAATGACGAAAACGTCGGCGCCGCGCACGTTCTCCAGGATCTGAACGTAATTCTCGCCGTCGCTGAAGCGGGTGAGGCGGCATTGGCCGGGCTGAATGCCGAGTTGATGGCAGATCTCGCCGGTGAGGGCCGGGTTGGCGGTGCCGCTGAAGACTTTGAGCTTATCGTCCAAACGAGACTGGCGCGGCGCCCGCGTGGGCTTTTCGGCTTTGATAGAGCTGGTGGCCATGACGAGTTGTAATGCTCAAAAAACGGACACGGGCCGCTGCGCGCGGCAATGGCTGGGGCGTTAGGATTCGAACCTAAATACCATGCGTCAAAGGCATGTGTCCTGCCATTGGACGACGCCCCACCGGGATCTACGACACCACAGACACGCCGCGGAGAAACTGGGAGCGCGGGACGAAGCGGGCATGCCAGCTCCGATCGCGAACGGCCAGTCGCGCCGCCGCTTGGGCCGCCCGGCCGGCCTCGGCGAAGAGGCCAAACTGGGCCGCGCCGCTGCCGGTCAAACTGACCCAGGCAGCGCTCGCACGCTGGAGCTGACGGTGGATGCGCGGAAAGTCCGGGGAAAGAGAGAACACTTCCGGTTGGAAGTCATTCTCGATTCCGGCATGGACTTTCGAGCCTCCCGAGGGAAACTCGCGGTTCCGCGTGACCGTAAGCGGAGCGCGGAACGCCGGCAGCACCTGTTGTACCAGGCTGCAGAACCTCATGATTGTAGCCGACGCCGCCAGAGGAGTCAAACCAGGGTGGTGTAGGTCCCAGCGGGCGTAGGCCTCGGGCGTGGAGATTGCCTTGCCCGCCCCGCCGCGGGGCATGGCCAGAACGCAATGCCAGGGAGCGAGATCGGCCAGGGTGTAGACCTCCTCGCCGCGTCCCAGACCCAGGACCGTGCCGCCCAGGACCAGCGCGGGAACGTCGGAACCCAGTTGCGCCCCCAAGGCAAGAACGGCCGCCGGGGCGGGCGGGCGGCGGGCCGTCAGCGCGAGTGCGCGAAGCACCGCGGCGGCGTCGCTCGACCCACCGCCCAAGCCCGCCCCGGCGGGAATGCGCTTGGTCAGGTGGAGCGCGACATGCCCGCGAATCGCCCAGGACTCGGCCGCCAGGGCTGCCGCCCGCCAGGCCAGGTTCGAGCTGTCAGCGGGGGCGTCGCCGGTTACGGTAAGAGAAATCCCGCGGCCGCGCCGTACCTCGATCACGAGGTCGTCGGCGAGCGAGATGGTTTGCAATATAGTCCGCAGTTCGTGGAAGCCGTCCGGACGGCGCTGGGCGATATTCAGCCCGAGATTGATCTTGGCATAGGCGCGAACGCGGTATCGAGGAGCGGAGGCCATCCCGGCGAAGGCCCGCGGACCGGGCCAGGGCTTTCCATCTTACCCCGTATAATTCAGCTTATGGATGCAATTGCCGGTCTGCATGCCCGCGAAATTTTGGATTCACGCGGCTTTCCCACGGTTGAAGCGGATATGGTGCTGCGCTCGGGAGCGCGCGGACGGGCCGCGGTGCCGAGTGGGGCCTCGACCGGAGAACACGAAGCGATGGAATTGCGCGATGGCGACCCCAATCGTTTTGCCGGCAAGGGCGTGTGCCAGGCGGTCGCCAACGTCAACACGGTGATTGCCCCGGCGGTTGCGGGCGTGGATGGGACAGATCAGGCCGCGCTGGACGCGCAGTTGATCGCGCTCGACGGCACGCCGAACAAGAGCAGGCTCGGCGCCAACGCGATCCTGGCGGTATCCATGGCCGCGGCGCGCGCCGCCGCGGCATCGCGCAAGTTGCCGTTGTACCGCTCGCTGGCGGGCAGCGACGGCGGCCGCGAGGCGCGCACCCTGCCGGTGCCCATGATGAACATCCTGAATGGCGGCGCGCATGCCGACAACAACGTGGACTTCCAGGAGTTCATGGTCATGCCGGTGGGCGCCTCCAGCTTCCACGAAGCGCTGCGCTGGGGGGTGGAAATCTTCCACGCGCTCAAATCGGTACTGAAAAAGCGCGGCTATGTTACCGCGGTTGGCGACGAGGGCGGGTTTGCTCCCAGCGTGCGCAGCAACGACGAAGCCATGGAGGTGGTGCTCGAAGCCATCGGCAAGGCGGGCTATCAGACGGGAACGCAGGTGGGCATTGCGCTCGATCCTGCCGCGAGTGAGTTTTACGACACCGCGGCGCAGCGCTATGTCTTCCGCAAATCGGACAAGCGTTCGCTGACCTCGGAACAGATGGCGCAGTACTGGGCGAGTTGGCGGCGGCAGTATCCGCTGGTCTCGCTCGAAGACGGCTTGGCCGAGGACGATTGGGAGGGCTGGAAGGCACTGACCGAACTGGTCGGCGAAGAACTCCAACTGGTGGGCGACGATCTCTTCGTCACCAATTCCGAACGGCTGCGCCGCGGCATTGAAGAGGGCGTCGCCAACGCCATCCTGATCAAACTCAACCAGATTGGCACCGTGAGCGAGACGCTCGCGACCATCCGTCTGGCCGAGGGGTACCACTATAGTGCGGTCATCTCGCACCGTTCCGGCGAAACCGAAGACACCTTCATCGCCGATCTGGCGGTGGCCACTGGGGCGGGGCAGATCAAGACCGGTTCCGCCAGCCGCACCGACCGCATTGCCAAGTACAACCAGTTGCTGCGCATCGAAGAAGAACTGGGGGCGCAGGCGCGCTTCCCGGGGCGCGCGGCGCTGGCGGCGACACGCTAAGCGGGGTTCCTTATGCTGGTGCTGACCATTCTGGACGGCTGGGGCTATGCGCCCCCGGGACCGGGCAACGCCATCGCTTTGGCGCGCAAGCCGGTCTACGACCGGATGCTGCGCGAGTATCCAAATACGTTGATCCACACCTCCGGCCCGTTTGTGGGGCTGCCGGAAGGCCAGATGGGCAATAGCGAAGTGGGCCACTTGAACATTGGCGCCGGGCGCGTGGTGAAAATGGATATCACCCGGCTGGACCAAGCCATCGCGGACGGGAGCTTTTTCCAGTCCCCGGTGCTGCGGGAAGCCATGCGCCACGCGCGCGAAGGCGGGCGGGCGCTGCATCTGTTGGGCCTGTGCAGCGACGGCGGCGTGCACTCCCACCTCGAACACCTGTACGCGCTGCTGCGCCTGGCCAAGGCGGAGGGCGTGCCGCGCGTGTACGTGCACGCCTTTACCGACGGGCGCGACACCGCGCCGCATTCCGGCCGGGAGTACCTGGAGCGGTTGGAGCAGAAGCTGCGCGAGGCCGGCCTCGGCGTCATCGCCACCGTGGCGGGGCGCTACTACGCCATGGACCGCGACAAGCGCTGGGAGCGCATCCGCCTGGCCTACGACGCCATGGTGCACAGCGCCGGCCCGCGGAGGCCGTCCGCGGTGGATGCGCTGCGCGAGAGCTATGAGCGGGGCGAGACCGACGAGTTCGTCATCCCCACCGTGATCACCGGGCGGGACGGGGAGCCGGTGGCGCGCATCCGCGACGAGGACGCGGTCATCTTCTTCAACTTCCGCGCCGACCGGGCGCGGCAAATGACCCGGGCGCTCACCCGCGGCGGCGATCCGGAGCCCGGGCTCGACGAGGCGATCCCCGCGGCGCAAGGGCCGCGGCGCCTGCATTACGTCTGCATGACGCGCTACGACAAAAGCTTCACCCTGCCGGCCGTGCTGCCGCCGGAGTCGCTGGATCATATTCTGGCCGAGGTGATGGGCGAGCGCGGGATGCGCAACCTGCGCGTGGCCGAAACCGAAAAATACGCGCATGTGACGTATTTTTTCAACGGCGGGGTGGAGCGCGCCTTCCCCGGCGAGGAACGCGCGCTGATCGCCTCGCCCAAGGTTGCGACCTATGACCTGAAGCCCGAAATGTCGGCCGAGGGGATCGCCGACACGGTGGTGAAGGCCATCGAGAAAGGCGGTTTCGACCTGATCGTCGTGAATTACGCCAACGCCGACATGGTGGGACATTCGGGCAAGATCGCGCCCACGGTGCGCGCGGTCGAGACCGTGGATGCCTGCCTGGGCAGGATGGAGGCGGCCTTGAAACGGCGGGGCGGCACCATGCTGGTGACCGCGGACCACGGCAACGCCGAGGTGATGATCGAGCCCGTCACCGGCGGGCCGCACACCTTCCACACCACCAACCCGGTGCCGCTCATCCTGGTGGGCGAGTCGCCGAGCGGCCACCCGCCGGTGCGCTTGCGCCAGGGCGGGTCGCTGCGCGACATTGCGCCGACGTTGTTGGGGTTGATGCAACTGCCCGAGCCGGCCGCCATGAGCGGCCGGGATTTGAGGATTCTGGATGGAAAAGCCTGATCTGCGGGAGAAGGGTGGAGAGCGCGGCGGACAGCGCCAGTACTCCGATCGCCGTCTGTTCATGCAACTGCTGGCCTTCGGCGGCTGCCGCATCACCCCCGGACTCGTCCGTGAGCTGACCAGTTGGGAGATGGAAGGCGTCCTGTACGAGGACGTGAACGATCCCCAGGGCGTCGCGCTCGTGACCTGGAGCGCCGATCCAGCGTTCTTTGCCACCGAGTTGCGGCAGCGGTTGCAGCGTTCGGCCTTCAGTGAACTGCGGTTCAAACCCGACTTCACAATGCTGGGGCGCACCTACGCGATTGGGCATGAGCCCGATCTGAGCGATTGGCTGCTCGACAAGCCGCGGCGCAGCGCCACGGCGCCCGAGTCGCCTTGGGCGGTGTGGTATCCCTTGCGGAGAGCGGGGGCGTTTCAACAGCTTGGTGCCGAGGAACAATCCGCCATCCTCCGGGAACACGGTACGATTGGCCACTCCTTTGGCGCCGCCGGCTATGCCCAGGACATTCGCCTGGCCTGCTTCGGACTCGATCGGAACGACAACGACTTCGTGATCGGCCTGGTCGGGGCTGACCTGCACGGGCTCTCCGCATGTGTACAGGCGATGCGCAAGACGCGCCAGACGGCGGGCTTTATTGCCAACATGGGACCGTTTTTCGTCGGCCGGGCGGTGTGGCAGCGCCTGCTCAGCGAGCGCCTTTAGCCGTCACTGCCGCCCGGCGGCCGCCGGGGGGGAGGCCAACGGCTCGCCGGTCGCTTCATCCAGGTACAGCGCTGCCGTGTTGCGCGGGCCGCTTGCGCTGAAATCGAACAGTGGGAGCAAGGAACCCGCGATGGCGTCGTAAGAGCCCTGGCCGAGACGCTGGCCGTGCAGGAAGGTGTCCTCGATCAGTCTCATGATCGAGGTTTGGTCGGTGGTGTGCGAATCCACGTGGTTGGGCCGGGCCCAGGGTGAGATCACCAGCAAAGGCAGGCGCGGCCCGTAGCCGCACCGGCCCATGGCGTGGGGATTATCGCTGTCAATGCCGGCGAGCGCGGGCCGGCCGCTGCCGCAAGCGCCGGGGCGGGAGTAGGCATCGCTGGGACCCGAGGAGCCGTTGACGATGGGGCCGGCGACGTGGTCGTACCAGCCATCGGAATCGTCATAGGCGATGATCACCGCTGTACTGCTCCATTGCGGCTGCTGCTGGAGGAAGTTCAGCACATGCACCAGGAAGCGCTGTTCATCCAGCGGATCGGAGTTCCCCGCGTGGCCATTCTCGTAGGCCG
>DATNAC010000013.1:0-12796 GCA_035573035.1 Terriglobales bacterium | reverse complement strand
TGCCCGGCGAGCTGCGGGAGCAGATTTTCAATCCGTTTTTCACCACCAAGCCCACCGGCATCGGCCTGGGCCTGGCGATTGTGGCCAAGATCATTGACCAGCACGGTGGCCGGTTGCGGCTGCACAGCGGGCTTCCCCGGGGAGCGGCGTTCGAGGTATTTCTACCGTATGCGGACCATTCTGATCGTGGATGACGAGCCCAAGCTGCTGCGCCTGCTGGAGATGCAGCTCAGCCAGGAGGGGTATGCCACCCTGACCGCCGCCAATGCGTCCGAGGGATTGCGCCGCCTGCGGGAACAGCCGGCGGACCTGCTGCTGACCGACCTGCGCTTGCCCGGTATGGACGGCTTGGAGTTTCTGCACGCCGCCAAGCATTTGCAAGCCGGCCTGCCGGTGATCGTGATGACGGCGCACGGGTCTGTGGAAACGGCGGTGGAGGCAATGAAGGCGGGGGCGGCCGACTATCTGCTGAAGCCGTTTCCGCTGGAGGAGCTGCGCCTGGTCATTCAGAAGGAGCTCGACGTCCAAGGCCTGCGGTACGAAAACGCATCGCTGCGGGAGGCGTTGGGACAGCGCTACGACTACCCCAACATCATCGGCCGCGGCCCGCGGATGCAGGAGGTGCTGGCGCTGGTGGAGCGGGTCGCGCCGACCCAGTCCACGGTGCTGATCGGAGGCGAGAGCGGCGTGGGCAAGGATCTGATCGCGCGCGCCATCCACCAACACTCGCGCCGCTCCGCCGGCCCGTTCATCAAGATCAACAGCACCGCGATTCCCGAGAATCTGTTGGAGAGTGAGCTCTTCGGGTACGAAAGAGGCGCATTTACCGGGGCGGTGGGGAGCAAGCCGGGCAAGTTCGAGCTGGCGGATCACGGCACGCTGTTTCTGGACGAGATCGGCGACGTTCCGCTGGCGATCCAGGTCAAGCTGCTGCGAGTACTGCAGGAACGGGAGTTCGAGCGGCTGGGCGGGACCAAGACGCTCAAGGTGGACGTCCGGCTCATCGCCGCCACCAACCGCAATCTGCGGGCGGCGCTGGAAGAGGGGACGTTCCGGGAGGACCTGTACTACCGGCTGAATGTAGTGCCGATCGACATCCCGCCGCTGCGGCAACACAAAGAGGACATCCCCGCGCTGGCGGAACACTTCGCGGCCCGGTTCGCGCGCGAAGCGGGGAAACCGCTGGCCGGGATTACGCCGGCGGCGATGGCCAAGCTCATCGAGTTCGACTGGCCGGGGAACGTCCGCGAGATGGAAAACATCATCGAGCGGGCGGTCGCGCTGGGAGATGGCTCACGCCTGGATGTGGGAGACATCCGCCTGGACCAGTCGCCCAGCCGGGCGCCGGCCGGCACCGCGGCGCTGCTGCCCGAGGGGTGGACGCTGGAAAAGTGGGAGCAGGAGGTGATTCGGGACGCGCTGCGCCGGGCGCAGGGCAACAAGAGCCAGGCGGCGCGGTTGCTGGGGCTTTCGCGCAACGCGTTGCGCTACCGGCTATCCACGATGGGAGTGGAGGATAGCGAGCCGGGTGGCTGAAAACCACCACCCGGCGGTGGATATCAGCCGAATCCAGAACGAAGGGCCAGACATCCGATTGAACAGGCAGGCTTTAGACAATGGTGTCGAGCTTGCATGCACCGGGGAGGGAGGCTGGGTATGCGACGGCTTTGGATGCTGGCTTTGATCGGGTGCTTGGGTACGGCGATGCTGGGGGCCCAGGATCAGGAGCAGGCCCCGCCGCCTCCGGCGGATGCGCAAACCGCTCCGGTAGCGAATAACTCGACGGTGGCGCGGTTGAGCGCCATCAGCGGCACGGTGTCCACGCAGCGGGGCGATACCGGGGAGTGGGAGACGGGAGCGGTCAACACCCCGCTGGTGAGCGGCGATAAGGTGGCGGCCGGCGACGGCGGCCGGGCTGAGATCCAGCTCGATTACGCCGACCTGCTGCGGCTGAGCAATAACTCGCAGGCCAATTTGGTGAGCCTGGATAACAACCAGTTCCAGGTACAACTGGCCTCGGGTACGGCTGATTACGTGGTGTTGAACGGCGCCCAGGCCACCAGCGAGGTGGACACGCCGAACATCGCGCTGCATCCGCAAGGAGCGGGGGTGTTTCGCATCGAGGTCGTCTCCGACCAGGAGACCGACGTGATCGTGCGCCAGGGCGAGGCGGAGATCAGCACGCCCCAGGGCAGCACCCCGCTGAAAGAGGGGCAGATGATCACGGTGCAGGGCACCGATGCGCCGCAGTACAAGATCGGCGATGCTCCGGCGGAGGACGCCTGGGATCACTGGAACACCGATCGCGACCATGCGGTGAGCGCCGCCGTCAGCGTGCAGCATACGAACCCGTACTACACCGGCGTGCAGGACCTGGACCAGTACGGATACTGGACCGTGGTGCCGAGCTACGGCCAGGTCTGGGTGCCGAATGATCAGGGACCGAACTGGACACCCTATAGCAATGGCCGCTGGGATTGGGAACCGGGATGGGGCTGGACCTGGGTGGACTATTCCCCCTGGGGCTGGGCTCCCTATCACTATGGCCGGTGGTTTCTGTATGGAGCGCGCTGGAGCTGGTGGCCGGGTCCGGTGACGCCATACTTCCGTCCGGTCTGGGCGCCGGCGTATGTCTCCTTCTACGGTTGGAATGGCGGGTTTGGCTTCGGGTTCGGATTCGGCAGCGTGGGATGGTTGCCGATCGGCCCGTGCGATCCTTTCCGGCCGTGGTGGCACGGCGGCTTCGGTTTCGGGTTCCGCGGCGGCTTGATCTCGCCCTTGGCGGTGGTGGGACGGGGCCGCATCCGGTACTCGAACCTGGACTTGGTGGCCACGAACGCCCGCATTCGGGGCGCGTTGATCCGGGTTCCTTCCCATGAATTCGGGCGTGGCGGGATCGCTGGCCGGGAGCATGTCTCGGTGGCGGAGTTCAACCGGCGAACGGCGCTGGACGGCCGCATGCCGGCGCCGACCCGGGCGAGCTTGGGCGTGGGGCGGCCGATCGCCTCGCGCGCGGCGCTGCCCAGGAGTACGGCCACCCACTTCTTCGGGGAACGGGGAGGCGTGGCGGCGCACTCGAGCTTTAGCGCCGAGCGCGGGCGGAGCTTCGCGCCGGCCACGCGAGGCAACGTTGCCCCGGCGGCGCGAGGGAACTTCGCGGCCGGACGCACCGAAGCGGGCGCGGCCGCGCGCGGGAGCGTCGGCGGCTGGCAGCGTTTCAGCGCGCGTCCCGAGGGCGGAGCGACAGGGCGGGCCGCGGTGCAAGGTCAGGCCCGGAGCGGCTTCACCGCGCCGCGCGGCAATGGGGGTGGAGCGACGAGCCGCGCGCCGCAGTCGGGCGGCTGGCAGCGGTTCACGCCGCAGAGCCGCGGTGCGGAGCAGGCGCCGCGGGGGAACTTCAGCCCGGCGGGCCGGAGCCCGGAAATGGCGCGGCCGCAATTCAATGCGCCTCGTCCCCAGTACAACGCGCCGCGTCCGCAGTACAGCGCGCCGCGTCCCGAGTATCGTGGCGGCGGCAATGCGCGACCGCCGCTGCAGATGGGCCATCCCATCGTGCAAGCGCCGCGCGGCAACTACGGGGGCGGCGGCCGGATGAGCGCCCCGCGGCCCAGTTATTCGGGCGGCGGCGGGGGGCGCGTCAGCGCTCCGCGTGGCGGCGGGGGCGGGGGCGGATCGCACGGCCGTCACTAGACAACAGCGTACCTCCTGGTCCGGCGCCGGCGCCCGCACGATGCGGGTCCGGCGCCGGGTTTTCTTACCAGCCGCGCCAGCGGTAGAGATGGTCGTCGCCGCGGACGGCGATGACCTCGAAGTCGCCGGCCGCTTCCCACACGCCGCAGAACCAATCGCCCAGATAGACCACATAGGCCGGCCGCGGATGGGTGGTGAGGGAAGCCCGGATGCGGGCGGCGGTGCGGCGCATGCCGGTGGCGTAGAACGGTTCGTTCAGGTAAAAGACGGAGGGGCCGGTTGGGAGCGGCAGTTCGGTGGCATCGCCCCACTCCACCTGGATCTGCGTGCAGCGCTGGCGCGGGGAGCGGAAGCGGGCCAGATTCGCGAGCGCCTGCCGGTAGAGCTCGCGGTCGTACTCCACCCCGACGATGCGCTGAAACGGATACTCGGAGGCGAGCATCAGGGCGCGCCCCAATCCGCAGCCGAAATCGACGAAGGTAAACGGAAAACGGTCCACCTCGATATGACGGAAGATTTCGGCGAAGGTGGTGGGGTCCACCGGCCCGTGGGCGACCCCCCGCGGTCCGCGGCGCTCGCCCGGGGCGGGGGGCGCGCCGCCGGTAGCGACCCCGTACTCGAGGTCGAAGGCCTGGCGGGAAGGGTGGAGCAGCCAACGCCCGAGGATGCGCAGGCTGCGCCGCCAGCCGCGGTAGCGCAGGGTGCGCCGCGCGCGTGCGATTAGCGCTGCCATAGACGAGAGCCGGCGCGCAGCAGCCACCCCTGGGGCGAGGCGGGGAAAAAGCGCACCGCATCGAGTGGTTCAAACTCGTTGCACCAGCGCCGCTTATTAAAATCGCCGGCATCGCCGTACATGTCGAGGGAGGGCTGCTGGTGGCGCCAGCACCACTCAATCAAGTAGTAGAAAAACAGCAGGCCCGGTCCCCAGTGGCGGAAGCGCGGATGGTAGGCCGTGAGGACGGACTTGTACCCCGGGCCCGCGCGGAAACCAAAGCCGACGGCCGCGAGCTCGCCGTCGAGCCGCAGCGCCATGGCGTCCAGACGGTCGCGGGCGGCGAAGGCCTCGAGCACCCGGCGGGTGAACTGGGCCCAAGCCTCCCGGGGAGCGGGGACTACCGTGTCAGGGGGGTAGCGGTCGGGACCGTTGTGCTGCAACTGGAAGGCGATCATCGCCGCCAACGCCTTGGAATCGGTTTCGCGCTCGAGGCGCAGTTCGCCGGCGGCGAGGCGTTGACAGCGGCGCAGGTTGGCCTGGAGGCGTGGGCTCAGAGTGGCGACGGTGGCCGCCGCGGGTTGGGCAATGCGCAGGCGCGCGGCGGTGAGGTTGGCGGAACGGCGGGTCAACAGGCCGGGCGGATCGCACATCCAGGCCGAGCGCACCAGCGGCAGGTTGAGGTACTGCCAGCCGGCAAGGTGGCGGAGCGCATCGCCGCAGGCCCGGGCAAATGCCGCCGCCCGCGCCGGGGGGAAGAACGGCTCCGTCAGGTTGGCGAAACCAATGCCGGCCACCCGCAGGATGGGCCGGCGGCGGCGGCGCGATAGGTAGAGAGGCAGTCCCGCCGCCAAGCGCCCGTCCTCAAAAACCGCCAGAATGCGCAGATTCTCTGCGGGAACAAATGCCTCACACCAGGTACAAACAAAATCGCTCCAGAGAAACGGGTTATCGCTGCCGCTGGCGGCAAGCGCCGCATCCCACGCGGGCGCGAGCGCGGCGAACTCGGCTGGATCCTTCACCCAGCGGGCCGTCATGCGTCTCTCCGGTCCCAGGCGAAGCGGGAGGCCTTGCGGCCGAGCACGCGCAGGAAGGCGCGGGGCATAAGCACCACGCGCTTGGCGTCAATCAGCGTATAGCCCCCGGCGCCGGCGACGGTATGCAACCCCGCCGACCAGAGCCAGGCGGATGCGGGTTCCCAGTGGACGGCGGGTTCTTCCACGAATTCCCGCGGATTCAGGCGGAGCACGCGCTGCAGCGAGACCGCCCCCCCGTAGCAGCGGGAGCAGTCTTGCGCGGGACGGTACAAGCCGCCGTTGTGGAGAAAGGGAGTGCCGGCGGGGCGGGCGGTGCGCAGGTCGACCTTCACCGGATTACGGGCGTGCGGCAGCCAGGGACCGTGCAGCGCGTCGGCGTACCAGAGGAACAAAGCCGCATCCGGTTGGTGGAACTGGTGCGTGACCGCCATCCACCAGCGCTCTTCGTAACGAAACACGGTGGGGTCCACCCCCGCGAACCCAGGGAGCAGGGTGGCGTCGCACACCCAATCGAGTGGAAAACGCCGGGCGCGGTACAGCCGCACCGCGCCCGCCTGCCAGTGTTCGGGGAGGCAAAAACAATCGCCCCCCTCGCTCACCACATACGGGTACGACAAATGGACGGGAGGGAACCCTTGCAGGGGCTCGCTGGAGCCGTCGGGATGCAAGGCAACCAAGCGGCCGCGGTCGCGGGCGGCGTCCCACTCTTCACACAGGATTTGGAGGCCGGTAGGGGTTTCCACGCCAAACGGGTCGGCGTGAAAGCGGTTGCGGCTTGGTGTGGGCAACCATTGCACCGGGGGCGGCCAGGGTGCCTCGATCAGGGTGGGAAGGGGTGCGGCGATCACGCCGATGTTCCATTGATCGTGGCGGCAGAGTTCTTCCCAGTGCGCGCTCCAGGCCATTTTGTCCGTTGGTTCGAAGTGGTTTCATGATGCCGTGTTCGGTGCCGGGGCGCAAGGCGCCGGGCCGAAGGCCCCGGCGGCGGGACGCGCGAGCGGGCAACCCGCCCGCCGGCGATGCGATTTTGCAACGCCGCCGGGATGCGGCTCATCTTCTTATGCAGAGGTGGGTTATGGCAAGCGCGGTGCGAGTGGTGCTCAACCCCAACCGCCGCAGTCCCGAAGCGGCGGCGCTCTTAGATGCTTTGCGCGAGCGGGTGGTCGGACAAGATGAGGCGCTGGAAGGCATTGTGGATACCTACCAGACCCTGCTGGCGGGCTTGAATTCGCGCCAGCGGCCGCTGGCGAATTTTTTGTTCCTCGGACCCACCGGATCGGGCAAGACGCACGTGGTGGAGATGCTGGCGGAAGCCCTGTTTCATAATCCGCGCGCCGTGATCAAAGTTGACTGCGCCGAGTTCCAGCACAGCCACGAGATCGCCAAGCTGGTGGGCTCGCCTCCCGGGTACTTGGGACACCGCGAAACCCACCCGGTGCTGACCCAGGAAGCGCTGGACCAGTTCCAAACGCCGGAACTGCCGCTCAGCATCGTGTTGTTCGACGAGATCGAGAAGGCGTCGGACGCCCTGTGGCAGCTCTTGTTGGGAATTTTGGACAAGGCGACACTGACTTTGGGCGACAACCGGCGGGTGAGTTTCGCGCGCACCATGATCTTCCTCACCAGCAACCTGGGCGCGGGCGAGATGCAGCATTTGTTGCGTCCCGGCTTCGGGTTTGCTCCCGGCGTTGCGGGCCAGGATGCCGGGCCGGAAGCGGAGAGCGGGCTGCAGCACCGCCTGCACGAGGCGGCGGTGGGGGCGGCGCGGCGCAAGTTTTCGCCCGAGTTCTTCAACCGGCTCGACCACGTCGTGGTCTTTCGCCCCTTGACGCGGGTGCAACTGGAGGCCGTGCTCGATCTTGAGTTGGACGCGGTGCGCGACCGGCTGGCCCACTCCGAGACGGAAGGCCACGGGCGGGGCGTAGAGTTTCGCTGCACCGCGCGGGCGCGGGCGCATCTGCTGGAACAGGGCGCCGACCTGAAGTACGGCGCGCGGCATTTGAAGCGCGCGGTGGAGCGGCTGCTGGTGGCGCCGCTGGCCAGCTTGATCGCCACGCGCCAAGTCGGGGGCGGGACGATGGACCAGGTCGCGGTGGATCACGATCCCGGGTACACGGGGCTGGTATTTGCGCGCGAGAGTGCGCTGGTCCGCACCACGGTGGCGAGCTAAAGTGGCAAGGCCACTTTCGCCGGGCCGTCAGTCCGCCGGCGGCGCGGCGCGCAGCGCCGCCGCCAGATCCGTTTCTCCACGGGCTTCCAGCGACGCCGCGAGTGGCGCGCTACCGGTGAAGACCTCGGCTTGCCATCCGCGGGCGCGGGCGGCTTCCACAAACGCGGGTATATCGTCCAGGTACAGAATCTCGTGCGGGCCGCACTGTGCCGCCGCTTCCGCCGCCGCATAGATGCGGGGGTCAGGCTTGGCGGCGCCGGCTTCGTGGGAGGCGATGCGAAAGGCAAAGTCCCGCAGCAGGGGGCGCTCGCGCAGCAAGAACTCATAGTGCAGCGCGTTGGTGTTGGAGAGCAGCCCTACGCGGCGAGACGCGAGTAGGCGGCGAATCCATCCCGGCGGAATGAGCCAGGCCGCTCCGAATATCGAGTTCCACCAAGGGGGGAACTCCGCCGGGGGCACGCCGGTCAGGGCGCACATGGCCCGCTGAAAATCGCGGGGTCCCAACTCGCCGGTTTCGGCCCGGAGCAGCAGCGGCTGTGCCTGCTCCATGCAGGGCGCCAGCCGCGGGCGGAGCGGGTCGAAGCTGAAGGGCACCAGGGTGCGGCCAAGATCGAAAATTATGGTTCGGAACGGCATATATCGCCAAAAGCAAATTGCCAGTTGAACCCGGCGCGCGGGGCGCACCGGCCTTCAACTGGCAATCTCCAAGCTCGCCGCCGCGAGCGGCCGTTTAGGCCGCGCGATGACGGCCCTTGCTTACGGGCTGTTCGGTCTCGGGCAGAAGCTCCAGTACGTAACCGGCGTCAAGCGACGCGGAGCAACGACTGCACTTCTGGCCCGGCATGACCCGTAAACGAGAGCGCCCGAGGCGCACTTCCGGAACCGCGGAACCTTCCACGGTGCGGGTGCACATTGGACAATGAATGCGTGCCTTCAATCCCTCGATGACTGCTGCCATACCGCCCACCTCCTCTCTAGGAGCGTTGACTACACGGAAATAAAAAACGTCCGATTAAAATTGCGACTTGGCCATTGGACGCCACTTGCACACCAAAAGTTTCAACCCGAAGCCGGGTTCCGGAAAAATAATTTCGCGGGGGGAACCCCACGATGCAACAGCACCGGCATGGGCCGGACTGCGCTTACCGCCGTTTGTGCCGACCGCGGGATCGGGTCAACGGCCCCCGGAGACCCCGTGGGAGCCTCCTAATATACGCGCCAGCGGGGAGGAAAGCAACTGTTTTTCCCCGCCCCACTAACCGATTGGTAGGAGCCGGTCTGGGCCCGGAAGGCCGCTCCCGGGAGCCGAGGTGGGCGAAAATGGAAGCTCCCATGACTACACCAGCCCTGACCCAACTGTCCTCCGAAGAACAGCTCCTGCGCGAATCGGTCCGCGAGTGGGCGGAATCGCGCGTACGCCCCTTGGTCCGCGAAATGGATGAGACCGCCCATTTCGACGAGGAGTTGTTGCAAGAGTTCTTCCGTCTCGGTTGGATGGCAATTCAGCTACCCGAGGAGTTTGGCGGCAGCGCGGGAAGCTTTTTCGACGCGGTCCTAGTAGTGGAGGAGCTGGCGCGGGTGGACGCCTCCGCCGGGGTGGTGGTGGATGTGCAAAATACCCTGGTCAATAATGCCCTGCTGCGCTGGGCCACGCCCGAACAACAGAAGCGGTATCTGCCGCGCATGGCACACGAGTGGGTGGGGGCGTACGCCCTGTCGGAACCCTCCTCCGGCAGCGACGCCTTCGCTCTGCAGACCCGGGCGGAGCGGGACGGCGGGGGATACCGGCTCAATGGGCGCAAACTGTGGATCACCAATGCCAAGGAAGCGGGATTGTTCGTGCTCTTCGCCACCGTCGATCCGGCGGCGGGCTACCGCGGCATCACCGGCTTTCTAATTGAGAGGGATTTCCCGGGATTTACGGTGGGAAAGAAGGAAGACAAGTTGGGGATCCGCGCCTCGAGCACCTGCGAGCTGATCCTGGAGGATTGCCGCGTACCAGCCGCCAACCTGCTGGGCGAGGTAGGCAAGGGCTACAAGATCGCCATCGAGACCCTCAATGAAGGCCGCATCGGCATCGCCGCCCAAATGTTGGGGGTGGCCCAGGGCGCGCTCGAGTGCGCCACCAATTATGCCCAGGAACGCAAACAGTTCGGCAAGCCGATCGCCGAGTTCCAGGGCATGCAGTTTCAGTTGGCGCAAATGCATATCGAAGTCGAGGCGGCGCGGCTGCTGGTCTACAACGCCGCCCGGTTGAAGGACGCCGGCCAAGACTTCATCAAGGAAGCGGCGATGGCGAAGTACTACGCCTCGCAGGCCGCCGAGCACGTAGCCTCGCTGGCGGTGGAGGTTTACGGCGGCTACGGCTTCGTGAAGGACTATCCGGTGGAAAAGTACTACCGCGATGCCAAAATCGGCAAGATCTACGAAGGCACCTCCAACCTGCAACTGCAAACCATCGCCAAGCTGGTGCTCAAGCGCTAGAATCCTAGTCTGTGTTCGGCAGCCCCATACGCTACATCGCCATCGAAGGTCCGGTCCGGGTGGGCAAGTCCAGCCTGGCGCGGATCCTGGCCCGGCACTTCCACACCAAGCTGCTGCTGGAACCGGAGGACAATCCGCACCTGGGCGAGTTCTACGCCGGCCAACCGGGGGCGGCCTTCCGCGCGCAAATGCATTTCCTGCTGCAGCGGTACCGGCAACTCAGCCCCCTGGGGCCGCAAGCGCCGGCTTCGCCGCTGGTGGCTGACTACTTGTTCGATAAGGACAAGATCTTCGCCTACATCAACCTCAGCGACGCCGAGTTGGCGGTGTACAACCAGTACTTCGAACTGCTGCGGCCGCAAATTGCCCTGCCCGACCTGGTGATTTATCTCCAGGCCACACCCGAGGTCTTGCGCAAGCGGCTGCAGCGCAAGAACCTGCCCGCCGAGCAACAGGTTTCGGACGAGTACCTGGGGGAAGTGGTCAAAGCTTACGACCATTTCTTCTTTCGCTACAGCCAGAGCAACCTGTTGGTGATCAACACCAGCGAGATTGATTTCGTCGAACAAGAGGCGGATCTGCAGGAACTGATCCGGCGGTTGGAGGAGCCGGTGGCGGGCACGCAGTTCTACCTGCCGCTGGGTGGTTGAGCGGACGTATACTGGGGATGTGGCAGGGCAGGCGCCCGGAATCCGACCTCGCGGCGCGGGGCGGATATCTCCCGAGGGCACGGCATAATCGCCCCTCACCCTCTCCCGGACAATATTGAAAAATTGGAGGACCCGATCCCATTTGCGGGGCGGGTACCATGCCATGAGCCTGTATCCATCCGAGTCGAGCACCGCCGCCCTCAAGGTCACCATCGCCTCCTGCCGGGGCAAGAAGCAGCGCGGCGAGAAGATCACCTGCCTCACCGCCTACGACTACCCGTTCGCCCGCCTGCTGGACGAGAGCGGAGTCGACATCTTGCTGGTGGGCGACTCCTGGGGGATGGCCGTCGCCGGACTAGACGACACGCTTGCCGTCACCCTGGAGGAAATGCTGATCGCCACCCGGGCGGTGCGCCGCGCGGTGCGGCGAGCCCTGGTGGTGGCCGACATGCCGTATGGCAGCTACCACCTCGGGACCGCCTCCGCAGTCGCCAGCGCCATCCATCTGGTGAAGGAGGGCGGAGCCGAAGCCGTCAAGCTGGAGGGTGGCGGCGGGCGCGCCGGCATTGTGCGGTCCATCGTGGAAGCTGAAATTCCGGTCATGGCGCATATCGGTTTGACGCCGCAGTCGGTGCATCGCCAGAGCGGCTACCGGGTGCAGGGAACCTCGGAGAGCGCGGCCCGGCGCTTGCTGGATGACGCCCATGCGCTGGAAGATGCCGGCGCCTTCGCCGTGGTGCTGGAAGGCATACCTCGCGAGCTCGCGGCCACCATCAGCCACCGGCTGACGATTCCCACCATCGGTATCGGCGCCGGACCTGATTGCGACGGGCAGGTGCTGGTGCTGCACGACCTGCTAGGTTTGAGCTTCCGGCCCAAGCCCAAGTTCGTACGGCCGTATGCCGATCTTGCCAGCGCGGTGCGCAACGCCGCCGAAGCATTTCGCCAGGATGTGGAAAACGGAGGCTTTCCGGCCGACCGCGAAAGCTACCATCTTCCGGCGGAAACTTCGATTACCATGCTGTAGTGGAAATCATCCGGGACCCTTACCAGTTCCAGGCCCACTGCGCCGCCTTGGACGGCAGTCTTGCGCTGGGATTCGTCCCTACGATGGGCGCCCTGCACGCCGGGCATATTTCCCTGGTGCGGGCCTCGCGGCGCGTGGATGAAGTGACCGCGGTCAGCATCTTCGTGAACCCCACGCAATTTGGGCCGAACGAGGATTTCGACAGGTATCCGCGCCAACTGGAGACGGACTGCGGCGTGCTTGAAAAAGAAGGCGTGCAGGTGGTGTTTGCGCCCTCGGCCGAGGATATGTATGCCAAGGGGGACACGACCCGGGTTGAAGTGGAGGGCTTGGGCGAGCGGCTCTGCGGCGCCAGCCGGCCGGGGCATTTCCGCGGCGTGGCGACCATCGTTTTCAAGCTGTTCCAGTTGGGAGCGCCCACACGGGCTTACTTCGGACAAAAGGACGCCGCCCAAGTGGCGGTGATCCGGCGCATGATTCAGGATCTATTCCTGCCGGTCGAACTGGTGGTGTGCCCGATAGTGCGCGAACGCGACGGCCTGGCTCTAAGCTCGCGCAATGCCTATCTGAGCCCCGAGGAAAGGTACTCGGCCCGCGTCATTTCCCGCTCGCTGCGCATCATGGGCGAGCACTTCGACGATGGCGAGCGCTCCGCGGCGGCGTTGTTGCTCAAAGGCACCGAGATCATCGAAAGCGAGCCGGGATTGAAGCTGGATTACCTCACCGTGGTGGACGGCGACACGCTGCAGCCGCTCTCCACCGTCGGCCCAGGCAGCCTGATCGCGATCGCCGCCTTCGCCGGCGCCACCCGGCTGATCGACAACGCCAGGGTGGACCACGACGGGGTCTACCTGCTGTAGCGCACCGCCGGATTAATCCGCGGTGTAGTCGATCTCCAGCCGGCGCACCCGCCGCGCCGAGTAGGCCAGCACCACCGCGGTCAGCAACAACAAACCGAAAATCGCCGCCGGGGCGGAGATGGAGTCGGGAGCCGCCACCAGCAGGGCAAACAGGGGCGAGGTGCCG
>DATNAC010000012.1:0-3071 GCA_035573035.1 Terriglobales bacterium | reverse complement strand
TGCCGGTCCAGATCAGGCCCTTGGCCTTGGCCGACTCGGCGATCGAGAAGATCACGTCGTAGTACTCCGCGCTGGTGTTGTCCTGGGTGATGGGGCCGCCCGAGGAAACCTGCTTCGACTTGTCGTTGCGGGTCAGGTCGGGGCTGATGATGGTCCAGTGATCGCCCATGTTGGTGCTCTTGAAGAGCACGTTGCCGCCGTAATAGACGGTGTTGGCGTCCCAGGGCGAGGTGGCGATCGGCGCCGACCACTGGAAGCGATACTTCATGTCGATATCGCCATGGCCCATCGGGTTATCCGGATACGGGCCGATCGGCGTGGTGAAGCCCGTCGCCTTGTCGTACCGGGTCATGTCGCCGTCGTACGACTCGCCGTAGACGATGTTGGAATCGTCGGGCTTGGGCATCAGCCAGCCGCTCTCGCCGCCGGCGGCGCCGTACTGGTCCTGCGGGCCGATGTTGCCGTGGTCGGTGCGGGTGGCCACCACCATCGAGCCGGCGTCCTGCTTCTCGCCGTAGACGTGGTAGTTGACGTCGTTGTCGGTGGCGATCGAGTAGAACTGCCCGGTGGGCTGGTTCAGGTTGCTGGACCAGGTCTTGCCATAGTCGAGCGAAACGAAGGCGCCCTCGTCCGAGCTCGTCATCAGGTGGTTCGGGTCGGTCGGATCGATCCACAGCCCGTGGCTGTCGCCGCCGTGAATTGAGGTAAACGTCTTGGCCCCGTCGGTGGAGCGGAACAATCCGGTGTCCTCCACATAGACCGTGTCCGCGTTCTTGGGATCGGCGAAGATGTGGGTGAAGTACCAGGCGCGCTGCCGGTACTCGTCCTCGTTGTTGACCAGCTTCCAGGTCGAGCCGCTGTCGTCGGAGACGTAGATGCCGCCGTCCTTGGCTTCAATCAGGGCATAGATGCGGGTGCCGTTGGGGGCGACAGCGATCCCGATCTTGCCCCACACGCCGCTGGGCAGGCCGTTGCCGGTGAGCTGGGTCCAAGTGGTGCCGCCGTCGGTGGACTTGTACAGGCCGCTGCCCGGACCGCCGCTATCCGAACGCCAGGGCAGGCGGAGGAACTGGTACATCGCGGCGTACACGATCTGGCTGTTGTTGGGGTCGAACTCCACGTCCACCGCCCCGGTCTTGTCGTCCTTATACAGGACCTTCTTCCAGGTCTGGCCGCCGTCCTCCGAGCGGAAGAGGCCGCGCTCGGCGTTGGGGCCGGAGGCGTGCCCCATGGCCGCCACAAAAACGCGGCTGGGGTCCTTGGGGTCGATCAGGACATGGGCGATGTGCTGGGTGTCGTCCAGGCCAATGTGCTGCCAGCTCTTGCCCGCGTCGCTGGACTTGTACACGCCGTCGCCGTAGGAAATATCGTTGCGCAGGCAGCCCTCGCCCGTCCCTACGTAAATGACGTTGGGATCGGACGGCGCCACCTCGATGGCGCCGATGGACTGCACGTCCTGGCTGTCGAACAGCGGCGCCCAGCTCTGGCCGGCGTTGGTGGTCTTCCACACCCCGCCGTCCACCGAGCCGAAGTAAAAATCCTTGGAGTCACCCGGTATGCCGCTGACCGCGAGCACCCGCGCGCCGTTAAACGGGCCAACCAGACGGTAATGCAGGTTGGCCAGCGCTTGTCCCACACCGCCGGCTTGGGCCTTGACCGCCAGCGACCGGGTTGCCATCCAGCCGGCAACCGACAGCGCCGCGCCCGCCGCCACCCCCATCAAAACAGATCGCTTCATGATTCAGATTCCCCCTTGAAATACCCGCACCCGAGACACGCCCCCCATAGTAGTAGGAATGTCTCTGAAAAGGAAGCAATTCTGCGGCTTCGGCGGCCCCATGGTGGGGGCGCATCTTAAGGTTTTATGGCTAGCTTCCAGGGTGTGGTGGTGATCACGGGTGCTTCGGCCGGCGTGGGCCGGGCGACCGCGCGGGCGTTTGCCGGGCCGGGCGTGAAGATGGGGCTGTTGGCCCGGGGCAGGGCAGGCCTCGAGGCCACGCGCCAGGAGGTGGAGGCCGCCGGGGCGGAGGCGCTGGCGATTCCCACCGATGTCGCTGACGCCGCCCAGGTCGAGGCCGCCGCCGCCGCCGTCGAGGCCCGCTTCGGTGCGCCCGGCGTTTGGGTCAACAACGCCATGACCTCGGTGTTTTCGCCGGTCAAGGAGTTGACGCCGGACGAGATCCACCGCGTCACCGAGGTGACCTACCTGGGCCAGGTCTACGGCACGCTGGCCGCGTTACGGCGCATGCTGCCGCGCAACCAGGGCGTCATCGTTCAGGTGGGCTCGGCGCTTGCCTACCGCGGTATCCCGTTGCAAGCCGCCTACTGCGGCGCCAAGCACGCGGTCCAGGGGTTCACCGAATCGCTGCGTTGCGAGCTGCTCCACGACCACAGCCGCGTCCGCATTACCATGGTGCAGATGCCCGCGCTCAACACCCCCCAGTTCGGGTGGGTCAAGAGCCGCCTGCCGCGCAAAGCCCAGCCCGTGCCGCCCATCTTCCAACCCGAGGTCGCGGCCGCGGCCATCCTGTTTGCCGCCACCCACCCGCGCCGCCAGATCATGGTCGGCGGCTCGACCGTGGAGGCGATCCAGGGCAACAAAATCGCCCCCGGATGGCTCGATCACTACCTCGCCCGCACCGGTTACACTGCCCAACAGACCGAGGAGCCCGAGGATCCCAACCGCCCCGACAACCTGTGGCAGCCGGTCGAGGGCGACCGCGGCGCCCACGGCAGCTTCGATGACCGGGCCAGCGCCGCCAGCCCCGAACTCTGGTTCGCCACCCACCGCCCCACCGGCCGCCAGTGGATCGCCGCCGCCGCCGCCCTCGCCGCCGGCGCCGCCCTTGCGATAGGCCTCAAACGCGCCGCATAGTTTGCAGCGGATTACGCCACCGCAACCCTGGAAACCGCGCGCAGTCGGCGTCATTTCGCGGGGGTCGCGCCGTTTGCACTGCGGGCAAAGTCGGCGCGAATGGCCGCGAAATTCCGCAGGGGCGAAGCTCGCAGTGCGAGCTTCGCGCCCCCGGCAAGCAATGCAGGCGCGGTCCCCGCGAGCGCAGCACCGGCAT
>DATNAC010000011.1:0-13186 GCA_035573035.1 Terriglobales bacterium | reverse complement strand
CGAGTAGACGGCGAGGGCGTCGGCGCCGGTGGAGTTGTTGATGCGGAAGATCTGTTGGACGTAGCGGCCGTTGTTGCCGGAGGGGAAGATATTGATGACCGTGCTGTCGGCCAAAATGACCACCGGCCCCGACTGCAGCGTGCCGTTGGTATCGGCCTTTACCGCCGTCTGGTAGTTGGCGATAGCGTGTTGCAGGTCCTGGGTGTACGGGAGCTCAAAGCTGGCCTCGACCGTGCCTTCGCTGCCGCGCGCGAGCTTGAGACGATCGCGCAAGTCGTTATCCTGCGGGTTGAGGTTCAGGGCGGTTTGCCAAGCGTCGAGCCCGCTGGTGGCGTGGCCGAAGTGGCGTTCCAGCTCGCCCTGCGCGAGGTGATACTCGGGGTTGTCGGGGGCGAGGGTGACGGCTTGGGCGATGGCGGCCAGCGCTTCCGGCTGGCGGTTGAGCCCAGTCAGCGCCCGCGCCAGCGTCTCCTGCAGGTTGGGCAACTCCCCATTCAGCGCAATCGCCTGCTGCAGCGTGGCCAGGGCGGCGTTGAGGTCGCCGGCACGGCGCTGCGCGTCGGCCAGCGCCAGACTGATGCCGACGTTGCCTTGGTCGGAGGCGTGGGCGAGGCCGATCCAGGCGAGCGAATCCTGCGCGGCGCCCATGCGGCGCAGTGTGGCGGAAACCGGGGCGGCCACCGCGGCGGTGGTCGCGCCCGCCGCCTTGAGGGCTTCGGCCCAGGCGAGCACTTGCGGCCGGATGCCCATGCCGGCGTTGACCTCGAGCAGGCCCAGCGCCGCCATGGGGGCGCGCGCCACGGCCGCCGCGGGAATCGACGCCGGGCTGGTCTCGCCGGCGGGAAGGCCCAGCGACTGGAGCAGATCGGCGCGCGCGGGCCAGTACTCGTTGCGCGCCAGCTCGATCATGCCCAGGAGCTCGAGGGCGTGGGGCACCCCGGGCGATTTGGCCAGCAGGGTCTCGAGGTTCTGATAGATGCGGCTGGTGTCGCTATCGTGTTCGGCAAAGTCGAGCACCGCCTGGGCGTCATTCGGCAGCGAGGCGATGGCGCTCATGAAGGCGTTGGCGTCGGAGTGATCGCCGGCGTTGAAGTTCTGTTTACGGGCGAGGATCCAGGCGTAGTTGAGCTCGCCTTCCCCGGTGGAGGCGGCGGACTTGGCGATGGCGGCGAGGTCCGTGACCGCGACCGGTGCGGCGGATGCGGCGGCGTGGGGCGCGACGGTTGCGGGCGCGGCGGCGGTGCTCTCGAGGGCAAGGGGCGCACCCTCGGGGGTGGTGATACGCAAGCTGAACAGCCAATCGGCGGTCTCGCTATCGCCCACCTTGGCCAGGATCTCGTTCCAACCAGCGGCAAGGTGGGCGCCAGCGGCGTGCTGATCGAAGCCGCGGGTGGAGTGCACGCCCTGCTCGTCGAAGGCGAGGTGGCCGTTGACCCAGAGGCGCGTCGAGCCGCTATCGCGCAGGCGCAGCGCCACCGACTGCGCGGCGGGACTTCGGACCCAGCTCACCAGGTACGCCGAGGCGCTCTGCGCCGGGCTGAAGTAGGAGCTGAGCTCGAGCTCGCCCCGAGTGGCGGAGTAGGGCACGGTGCGCCAGCGAACGCTGTGCTGTTTGCCCTGGTACTCGGCGGTGAAGTTGATACTGTTTTCCGGGCCCTGAGGGGTGGCGATGGCGGACGGGCTGGAGTTATCAAAGGGCCCGACGCCGCGCCAATGCGTCACCACACCGAGCTTCTGCCAAAGGGCAGTAGCGGCGGCAGCGTCGCCGGCGCGCAGCTGGGCCGCGGCGCGCTGGTTGGCGATCTCCGCCTGCACCAAGGGCGCAACGTTGGGAGCCGCGGCGAAGCGATCCAAGCCCGCGAGAACCTGCCGCGGAGAGAGCAGCTGAAATATATCCTCGGCGCGATACAGCGCGACCAGTTGGGCCACCGGGCCGGTGGCGCCGCGGAAGTTCTGCTCGGCTGCTGCCAACCGGTCGGACGGCGCGAGTAGCGCGCCCGCCGGGCTGGTGGAGGCGAGTTGTTGCAGCGGCGCGGCCGGCCGACGGTGGGAGGGTGCGGAAACAGCGAGCGCTGCCGTGGCAGCCGCCAGCGCCGCCGCAATCAAACGGGGAAATGGACGCATGAGGATACCGGAGCTTCGCACGCGGGGTCTTCCTTATTATACGGGCAGCGCTGCAAGCGGGTTGCAAGCCCACGGTTTAGCCGTTGGAGCGGCGGAGGGTCAGGATTTTCAGGCACTTCCGTAACCGGGCGGGGGTGGGAACGTATTTATTGTCCAGACCGCCAAGGTACGCCGGATGACACCACACCACGAGATTTCCACCGGGCGCCCGCATGCCGCTCATCTGAACCTGCCCTCGTTCCGTTGGTTGCCCATGCTGGGCTGCCTGGCGGCGCTGGCGCTGGCGGTACCCGGATGGCGCGCGCAGACGGCACCAGCGCAACAAACCGGCGCATTCTCCGCACAGATTACCGGCAGGGTGGAAGCGGACGGCATGGCGGTTCCGGGAGTTACGGTAACGGTGAGTGACCCGGTGAGCGGGCAAAAATATGTGACCTCGACCGACGACAACGGCCGCTTCCAGGCCAAGGTGGCGCACGCGGGCGAGTTCGAAGTCAGCACCGATATGGCGGCGTTTGCCCAAGCCGACGCCAAGGTGACGGTGCCGGCGGCGGGCGGCGCGGTAGCGCCGCTCACGATGAATTTGGAGTTGGCCTCGCGCGCGCCGGCGCCTGCGGCGGCGGCGGCCACGGCCACGCCCCCGGCGTCCGCGTCCAAGGCCAGCGCCGCGCAGCCGACGGCAGCGCGGAATGCGGCGCCCACGCCCTCGATCGGCGGCGCCAACCGCGGCCGTACGGCCCAGTCGGCGCGGAATGGCGGACGCGGCCGGGGCGGAAGCAGCGGTGGCTTTCAGCAGTTGGACATCAGCCAGACCGGCGATCTCGGCAGCGGCGACGACAGCGGCGCGGCGGCCGATTCGGGGATTGCCGGCATGAACGATTCGGCAGCCACGGAGTCGTCCGTGGTGACGGGGCAGGCCAGCCAGGATGATCGGCCCATGGACGCCAACTCGATCCAAGGCTTCATGCGGCAGAACGGTATCGGCGGCGGACCCGACGGCGGTCCCGGTGGTCCGGGCGGGGGCCCGGGCGGCGGTCCGGGCGGGTTTGGCGGCGGGCGCGGGGGACGCGGCGGCGGTGGGGGCGGGTTTGGCGGCGGGCGCGGAGGGGGCGGCGGGTTCAACTTCCGCCAACTGAGCAACCGGTTCAACCAGCCGCACGGCAACCTGTCGTACACGCTCAGCGACTCGGCGCTGAACGCGCTGCCGGATTCGGTGACCCCAAACGCCATCACCACGCATCCCAACGCGGCCAACCAGCGCTATTCGGCCACGGTGACCACGCCGTTCGTGATTCCGCACCTCTATAACGACCACGGCAAGACCAGCCTGACGGTCAGCTTTTCGGGAACACACAATTCGAATCTGGTCAACGAGAGCGCGCTGGTGCCGACCACGGAGGAGCGCGCCGGAGACTTTGCGGATACCAAGGATCGCAGCGGCAATCCGGTCATCGTGAAGAACCCGGGCACCGGCCAGCCGTTCAACGGCGATACCCTCACCAACATTTCGCCGGCGGCGCAGGCCCTGCTGGCGTTCATCCCGACGCCGACATGCGCGACGTGTACCGGATCCAACTACTCCAACACGGTGGACTCGCTGACCAGCAACCACAACCTCTCGATTCGCTTGAATCACTCCTTCAGCACGCCGCTGGGCGGCGGGCGGGGCCGCGGCGGACGGGGGCGGAGCCTGAACTTCAGCCTCAACTACTCGGGCGGCGACAACCACCTTCCGGGGGTGTTCTATCCCTTTGTCGAGGGCTTGACCACCAGCCGCGGGCTCAACACCAGCCTGGGCTACAACCAGCCGATGTTCGGGTGGCTGAACACGCTACGGATCAACTACAACCGCAACCGGGTGGATGCGACCAACCTGTATGCGGGCGTGCAGAACGTGGCCGCAAACGCGGGCATCACCGGCGTTTCCACCAACCCGCTCGATTGGGGGCTGCCGACTTTGAGCTTCAGCACCTCCGGGTTGACCGGATTGAACGACACGACCCCCAACTTCGTGCGGTCGCAGACCTGGTCGGTGAGCGACAGCATGATCCGGCGGCTGGGCAAGCACAACTACCGCTTCGGCGGCGACCTGCGCTGGCTGCAGAACAATCCGGAGACGGACCAATCGCCGCGCGGGGCATTCAGCTTTGACGGCCAGTACACCGGCTACGATTTCGCCGACTTCCTGCTGGGCCTGCCGCAGCAGACCTCGGAGCGGTATGGCGGCGGCGTCTTCTACTTCCGCCAGACCGAACCCGATCTGTTCTTCAACGACAACTGGCAGATGAAGGGCACCTTCACGCTGAGCTACGGCCTGCGCTGGGAGTACATCTCGCCTTACACCGAACTCGACAACCGGCTGACCAATCTATTGGTGGGTCCCGATTTCAGCTCGGTGACCCCGGTGACCGCCGGGCAGAACGGGCTCTCGGATTCGATCCTGAGGCCGAACTACCACCACCTGCGGCCCTCGCTGGGCTTCGCCTGGAAGTCGTGGGACAACATGATCGTGACCGGCGGCATGGGCATGGCCTACAACACCGGAGCGTACGGCAACATGGCAACGGCATTGGCCTACCAGTCGCCGTTTATCGTGACCCAGACCAATCTGGGCACCGCTTCACAGCCGCTCAGCTTAACCAACGGATTTCCGGGAACGAACGGCGTTGTCAATACCTACGGCGTAAATCCCGACTACCAGGTCGGCTACTCGGTGCTGTGGAACCTGGACGTGCAGCGCCAGGTGGGCCGCAGCTATGTCATCAACGTGGACTATAGCGGCTCCAAGGGCACGGCACTCGATCAACTGCGCGCCCCGAACCGCACCGCGACCGGGCTGTTGAATCCGAACCTGCCGGTGTTCCTGTACGACACCACCGGCGGCAACTCGATTTATCACGGCGGTTCGCTGATCGTGAGCCGGCGGATGAGCCATGGGGTCTCGTTCCGGGCGCGCTACACCTACTCCAAGATGCTGGACGACGCCTCGCAGATCGGCGGCGGAGGCGGCGCCACGGGCCTGATCGCCCAGAACGACCTCAACCTGGCGGGGGAGCGCGGCCTCTCCAGCGGCAACGTTACACAGCGCTTCAACGCCAGCTATGAGTGGCAATTGCCCTACGGCCTCAATCACCGGTGGGGAGACAGCAGCGACTTCCTGAGCTCGGCGCTGGGCGACTGGCAGGTGAGCGGATCGTTCACCGCCAATACCGGCCAGCCGCTGACCCCGCTGGTCAATAACCTGGCAGCCAACGCCGAGGGCTTGCAGGCCTTGGGGGTGAGCGCACCGCTGCGCGCCAACCTCACCGGGCAGGCGATTGCCGCCGCGACGCCCACGCTGACCGAGTTCTTCAATACCGCCGCCTTCGCCGCGCCGGCGGCGGGCGCCTACGGCGACGCCGGCCGGGACATCATCATTGGCCCCGGACAGGCGGTGCTCAACCTGAGTCTGAGCAAGACCTTCCGGATGGGCGAGTTCCGCTCGCTGGATATCCGCTTCGACGGCAACAACGCGCTCAACCACGCCAACTGGAGCCGCGTGGATACCAACCTGAACTCGCTCACCTTCGGCCAAGTAACTGGCTTCGGCAATATGCGCAGCATCAGCTTTACCTCGCGTTTCCGCTTCTAACGGCCACAATCCGATTCACGTTTCCAAGGCAGCTATGCACCGTCAAACCCTTGCTCTGATCTGTACCGTACTCTGCCTGGCTTGGTTGGTCCCGCCGCCGGCGGCGGCGCAACAGGCGGCCAAGCAGGCACCCAAGGCCGCGCAGCCCGCCTTCACCTTCAAAGCCGCCACCGAAGTGGTGTTGGTGAACCTGAACGCGCGCGATGCCAAGGGCAATGTAGTGAGGGACCTGAAGCCGGGCGATGTGACCATCCTCGAGGATGGCAAGCCGCAGCACATCGTCAGCTTCGACTTTGAGAACGTGGACGCGCAGCCGGGCAACACGCCGGCGCCGGTGGAGAGTGAGCCCGAGGGAACGGTGGTGGCGGGCGCGAAGCCCAAGCCGGCGGCCAAGCCCGCGACCCCCGCGGCCCCGGCCGCGCCCAAGGCGGACGAGTACCGCGACCGGCGCCTGATCGTGCTCTACTTCGACCTGACCACCATGGAGCCCGAGGACGTGCAGAACGTCATGGAGCAGGCCGAGAACTTTGTCCAGAAGAAGATGCAGCCGGCCGACCTGGCCGCGGTGGCGACGCTGGGCAACACGCTCCAGGTCAACCAGGATTTCACCGCCGACAAGGACGTGCTGATGCGCACCCTGCGCAACCTCAACCCGGCCACCAGCAGCGGGTTCGAGGACGGCACTACGGGTTCCACCGACGGCACGGCGGACGATGGCTCGACCTTTGCGGCCGACGACAGCGAGTTCAACATCGCCAACGCGGACCGCAGCCTGGAATCGTTGCAGTCGATGTGCGACATGCTGGCGCCGATCACCCAGAAGAAGTCGCTGATGTACTTCTCCAGCGGCGTGCAGCGCTCGGGGGTGGACAACGAGATCACGCTGCGTTCGGCGGTCAATTCCTGCGTTAAGGCCAACGCCTCGATTTACAGCGTGGATGCGCGCGGGCTGCAGGCCAATCCTCCCGGCGGCAATGCCACCTCGGGTTCCATCCGCGGGGCCTCGGCCTTCAATGGCGGGGCCCAGTCCTCGACTCTCGATACCCAGTTCGCCCAGCAGGAGACCATCTCGACGCTGGCCAACGATACCGGCGGCAAGGCCTTCCTGGACTCCAACGACTTCGCTCCGGTGTACGCCAAAGTGCAAGCCGACACCAGTTCCTACTACCTGGTCGGCTACTCCAGCAGCAACCATGCCAAAGACGGCAAGTACCGCAAGATCCAGATCAAGTTCAACCGGGCCGGCCTGACCGCGATCAACCCGCGCCCAGGCTACTATGCCGGCCGCGACATCAACCACCTCACCACCGCCGACCGGCAGCAGCAGCTGCAGGACGAGTTGAACGCCGATGTCAGCGATCATTCACTGGATCTGTATCTGGCCGACGGTTACCTGCGGCTGGACAAGAACCGCTACTACGTGCCGGTTTCGGTGACGATCCCCGGATCCGAGATTCCGCTGCACGGCATCAACCCCAAGGCAACGCCCGAGGTGGATATCGCCGGCGAGGTGATTGACCAGACCGGCCGGAAGCTCGATCACGTGGGCCAGACCATCCGCTTGACTCCGGCCATCGCCGGTCCCGGCCAGGAGTTGCAGAACCGGAATTTGCAGTACTCCTCCGGGTTTGTGCTCGCCCCCGGACAGAAGTATCAGATCCGCTTCGCGGCGCGGGAGAACCAGACCGGGCAGATGGGGGCGTTCGAGGCTGTGCTCACCATCCCGGACGTTGACGCCGAGGAGGCCAAGGCGCCGCACGCGCTGGCCATGAGCCCGGTGCTGGTGGGCAGTCAGTTGACCCCGGCCCGGCCCGACTCCCAAGACCCGCTCACCGCCACCGGCAACGCGCTGGTGCTCAACGTCAACCATGTGTTCAGCGCCAACCAACACATGTACCTGTACTACGAGGTCTACGATCCCAAGCTCACCGGAGGCCCCGGGAGCGGGATCAAGCTGCTGACCAACGTGGCCTTTTTCCGGGGTAAGGTGAAGGCCTTTGAGAGTCAGCTGCTGACTACCGAACAAGTCACTGATCCGAGCCGACACGCGGCGGTGATCCAGATCGACATTCCGTTGTCGAGGTTGAAGCCGGGCTACTATTTGTGCCAGGTGAACGCGGTGGATGATGCGGCCGGGCGCTTCGCCTTCCCGCGGGTGCCGGTGCTGATCCGCCCGGCGGCGGCGGGCACGCCGACCACCGGGGCCTCACCCCGCTAGGCCATCCCCCCCCCTAAAAGAAGGAGCGGTGACTCCGGTGCCGCTCTGGCTTGGTCACTCAATTGCTCCGTTGGGGCTGCGACTCACTGAGAGGCAGCCCCAATGGACTCGAATCAGGTAAGAATTGCCGTCGCCGCTCCCGTCACCGGGCAGGAAATTCCTGCTGCCGGGGAGAGTGAGGCGGTCTTCGTCCAGGTTATCGCCCGGCACCACGCCCAACTCTACCGGGTGGCGTTGCGCCATTTGGGCAATCCGGACGACGCGCAGGATGCGCTCCAGGAAGGCTTGCTGCTTGCGTACCGCAACCGGCACCAGTTCCAGGGCCGGTCGGAGCTCTCCACCTGGCTGACCAGAATCGTCATTAACGCCGCCCGGGGACAGCGCCGGCGCGCGGCGAGCCGCCCCGCCACCTCGCTGGAGGAGTGTACCGAGGCCGGGCGGGAGTTCGCCGACGGCCGTCCCGACCCGGAGGCGCGTTGTGCCCAAAATGAGCGCAAAGAGCGCCTCAGCCGCCTGCTGAAGCGGCTTTCGCCCCCGCTGCGGTATGCCATCCAATTGTGCGAGATCGAGGAGCTGCCGCTGCGTCAGGCAGCGGAGCGGCTGGGGATCAAGCCGGCCACGCTGAAGTGCCGGTTGTTCCGCGGCCGGGCGCGGCTGGCGGCGCTCGCGGCGTGACGCCGGTGGCATATTTCCGTGTCTCAGTTTGGGGGTGCGCTCCAGGACACGGATTGACGGAATTTCTGTTGCGAAGTTCTATTCGCCGAAGCCGCGCGAGCGTTCGTTCCCCATGGCCCCGGAGGCCCGGCGCATACAATCATTGAGTGACTTCGCGCGCTCGCCGCGGCGGTATTCTCGCCGCCAGTCTCGGCATCTATCTCGCTTGGGGTTCGGCCTACCTGGCCATGAAGGTGGGGCTGGAGACACTGCCTCCGCTTGTGTTGGCGGGCACGCGGCTCTTGCTGGCCGGATGCCTGATGGGGGGCGCTGCGCTGGCGATGGGTCACCGCCTGCAGCTCCGGCACTGGAAGCCGCTGCTGGGAGCGGCCGCATTGCTCTTCTTGGGGGGACACGGCTTCCTCTATTGGGGGCAGGAGCGGGTGAGTTCCGGTTTGGGAGCGGTCCTATTTGCCACCATCCCGCTATGGATCGTGCTCATCGAGGGCCTGTCACCGCACGGCATCCGGCTGGGTTGGCGCGCGGGGACGGGGCTGGGCCTGGGGACGGCGGGCATTCTGCTGTTGGTGGGGCCGACGCAACTGCTCGGTTCCGGCCGGGTGGACTTGGCTGGAGCGGCGGCCATCTCGCTGGCCAGCCTGAGCTGGGCGCTGGGCTCCATTTACTGCACCCGGGCGAAGTTGCCGGCGTCGGCGGCACTGGCGGGCGGAATGGAGATGTTGCTGGGAGGGGTACTGTTGCTGATCGTGGCCGGAGCGATGGGGGAGACGCGCGGGTTCCACTGGAGTCAGGTCTCGACCCACTCCTGGCTGGCGGTGGCCTACCTGGTGGGCGTCAGCTCGATGATCGGTTTTTCGTGCTATTTGTGGCTGCTCAAGGTGGCCTCGGCGGCCCGTGTATCCACCTATGCCTACATCAATCCCTTAGTGGCGGTGGGGTTGGGCTGGGGGCTGGCGGGCGAGACGGTGACGGCGCGCACGCTGGGCGCGATCGCCATGCTGCTCGGCGCGGTGGTGCTGATCGTGCGCGAGCAGAGCAAGCGTCCGGGTCCGCTGCTGGCGGCCGAGGTGGAGTCGCAGGGCGCGGTGGCGAGCTAGCAGCCCGTCTAGGCTCCCGGGGACGCCGCGCTCCGGCTGGCGCCGATCTCGACCACCTGCCCCGGGGCGGTGGTGTGGGCGTGCAGGCCGCGCGCGTTCATGTCCTGGCCCAGTTTGGCGGCCGCGGCGGCTTCGCCGTGCACGAGGTAAATCTGGGCGTCGGTGCCGGCGGACCGCACCCAGCGGATCAGGTCGTCGTGATCGGCGTGGGCGGAAAAGCCGCCGATCGTGGTCACCTGGGCGCGCACCGGGACGACATCGCCATACAAATGGACGGTATGAGCGCCGTCAATGATCTGGCGCGCCACCGTGCCGGCGGCGGCGTAGCCGACAAAAATCACCGAGTTGCCGGGGTCGCCCAGGTTGTGTTGGAGATGGTGAAGGATGCGGCCGCCCGAGGCCATGCCGGAGCCCGCCATGATGATGGCGCCGCGGGCGCTATTGATGGCGATCGAGGCCTGGGTATCGCGGGTCATGTGCAGGCCGGGTACGGCGAAGGGGTCGCGGCCGGAGGCGAGCCAGCCCGCCGTTTCCGCATTCACGCACTCGGGATGATGGCGGAAGATGTCGGTGGCGGAGATCGCCATGGGGGAGTCCAGGAACACCGGCGTCGAGGGGGGCAGGAGTTGTTGCTCCACCATCTCGCGGAGGTAATAGAGCAGATCCTGGGCGCGCTCCAGGGCAAAGGTGGGAATCACGACATTGCCCCCGCGGCCGAGGGCGGCGGTGATGGCCTGCTGGAACTCGCGCACCGAATCGGCTTGCGAACGGTGGTTGCGGTCGCCGTAGGTGGACTCCATCACCACGATGTCGGCGGGCGGAGCCGGCGCGGGGGGATCCAGGATCGGCTTGTCGCGGTTGCCCAGGTCGCCGGAGAAGACCAGGCGCGAACGCCTGCCCGCTTCCTCGATTTCGAGCAGGATGGAGGCGGAACCGAGGATGTGGCCGGCGTTGCGGAAGGTGGCGCGGATGCCGGGGGCCAGGTCGCGGGCCACGCCGTAGACCATGCTGCCCTCGAACAAACTCAGGGCCTGCTGGACGTCGCCGGCGTCGTAGAGCGGCGGCAGAGCTGGCGCGGCGTCGGGGTGACGGCCATTGCCGTTGGCGGGGAGGTGGTTGGGGTGTCCGCCATGGGCGTGGTGGTGGTTGTCCTCCTGCTGCAGCGCGGCTGCATCGAGCAGCACCAGCTTGGCCAGGTCAAGGGTGGCGGCGGTGGTGAAGATGCGGCCGTGGAAGCCGCGTTTGACCAGCAGCGGGATGCGGCCGCAGTGGTCGAGGTGGGCGTGGGTGAGCAGCAGGAAATCGATGCCGGCGGGGTCGAAGCCGAAGGCGTCGGCGTTTTCCTCCACCAGGCGGCGGCTGCCCTGGTACATGCCGCAATCCACGAGAAAGCGCTTGCCCGCGGCTTCGAGATGGTGACAGGAGCCGGTAACGTCGCCGGCGGCGCCATGAAAGGTGATCCGCATGGCGAGATTATAGGGTGCCGGGCCGGCACCACCGCAAACAAAAACAGCGCGGGCCGGCGAACCGACCCGCGCTGGGACTGCTGCGGAGACTGCGAGGGCTTAGTTGCCGCCGCCGCCACCACCGCCGCGACGGCCGCGACCGGCGGGCATCTTGGCCTGTTGATCAGGAGTCAGAAGCGCCTTGATGTCGGCCTGGGCCTTGGTCATGATCTGGCGGCTATTGGCCATGGCATCGTCACCACCGGCGGCGCGGGCCGCAGCGGCATCCGTGTAGGCCTTCTCGTAGATGGCCTCGACCTTGGGCTTCTGGTCGTCGGTCAGCGTCACGGCCTTGTCCAGCCGATCGGTGGACGCCTTGGCCTGCTCGGCCGGGGTGCGCTGCTGCCGGCCCTGTACTGCAACCGCTGTCGAGGGTTGAACCGCCGGAACCGCCCCCCACGCCAGCATCGAGCCCATCGCCAGAATGGCGGAGCCCATCAGAATGCGGGAACTCTTCATCTCGAATCCTCCCTAAAAATCTAGCCTGGTTGGCTAGTCCGAAAACTACTACGCTTTGCATCACCTGTATGTTACATCGGACCTGGACAAAATCGTCCAAGCCGCCTGTTTTCTGTATTATAGCCAAACTGCCGCGATCAGGCCGACGGTCAGCCCCAGCTCGACGAGGCTCATCCAGCCGCGGTGGTGTTCGGCACCGCGCATGAACCGTCCAATGCTGCCATGGAAGCAGCGACCGAGGATGGCGTAGCCCGCGACCCAGAGAACGCTGGAGAGAAGCGAGACCTCGAGGAAACGCCCGAAGGGTGCCCCTTGAAGGCCGTAGACCAAGTAGGCAGCACTGCGTAGTGGAGGCAGAAATTTCGCTCCCACCACCAGTTGTGCCGAGAGGTGAAAATGCAGGGCGTGGGCGTGAATCCATTGCGCCATCACGCCGCGTCCCACGCGGCTGAGACCGAACAGCACGAGATCATTGACCAACATGCCGGTCACTCCGCCCGCGGCCAAGCGCAGCAAGCTGCACGCCCGCGTTACGATGGTGGAGGCGGCGACGGCGATCATGGCTTCGCCGGGAATGGCCAGCCAAGCTTCCAGGCTGAGCGCCAGCAGAAGGCCGGCGACCGGGTGTTTACGAATCAGGCGCAACAAAGCAGAGAACCTCTGCCCCCCTTCCTTGCATGCGGCCTGCCACTCTTGGCGCGCGCAGCGCGGCGCCGCCGCTGACTTCGCCGCGGACATACTGCTACAATAAGCAAAGCAGCGCCACAGCGTTCATCTTCCATACTCCGGGGAGGTTTTTATGGCGGGTCGTTCTGGTCCGACATTTCAAAAGCGGCAGAAGGAAAAAGCGCGGCAGGAGAAGCAGCGCGAGAAAGTGGAACGCCGTTCCGCCCGCAAGCAGGACAAAGCCTCGGGACTTCCCAGCGAGAACAACTCGATCGACTACAGCTTCAATATGTACGAGGGGCTGGACGAGCTGGTGTTCGAGGAAGAAGAGAGCCAACCGCCCCAACCAAGCGCGGGCAGCTAAATCACTTGGTGGCTTTGAGGGCGGCGATCAGTTGTTTGGATTGCGGCAGGCTGAACCCGCAACTGGGGTCTTTAACCCGGCAGGTGGCCAGCGACCACTCACAGCCGCAGGTACAGGCCTGTTCGTTGAGAGCGGCCAAGGCCTTTTGGCGCTTGGCCGGGCTCAACTGTTTGAGCTCGGCAGCGATGCCGGGAATGTCAATGGTGCCGACTTTGCCATCGGGCGAAAGCTGGTCTATGCGCGCCACCTTGACCGAGACCGGAAGCCCCAACAGGCTGCGGACCTCAGTGTCGAACACCAAATAGGGATTGGCGCCGTGGTTGGTCTGCTCGATTTCGCCCTTTGGGCCGATCACAAAGGTGACCGGGATCGTGGGCATGCCGCCGAAGCGGGTCTGAACCGCGGCGGAGGCCATGGCGACGGGGTAGTTAATTCCCATTTTGGCCG
>DATNAC010000010.1:0-2010 GCA_035573035.1 Terriglobales bacterium | reverse complement strand
CATGCCGCTCACCGGCCTGGTGCGCGTGGATGGCGCCACTTACCGTTTTCTGGGCTCTGACCGCGCCTATCCCGCCCTGCCCCAGGTCTCTCTCACGGTCACGCCCACGAGCACCGTCGCGGTCGAGGCCAACGCCGCCATTGAGCTGACTGTGACGTTCCTCAATCCGCTGTTGCCGCGGGACCTCGATGTGCTCTCGCGTCCGGTCACCTACCTGACGTGGAGTTGCCGCAGCCGCGACGGCAAGCCCCATGACGTGAGCCTCTATCTCGATGCCACTGGCGCCCTCGCCACCAACGACGCTTCCCAGTTCGTGGACTGGTCCCGTGGCCAGGCCGGGGGCGCCAGCGATGCCAACGCGCTGGATCTGCTGCGCATCGGCACCCGCGATCAAGCCGTGCTGCAGCGGTTCGGTGACAATGTCCGCCAGGACTGGGGATGGTTCTACCTGGCCATTCCCCGCTCCGAGGCGCACGAATGGGCCGCCGCCAACACGCTCGACCGCGCCGCCTTCGCCAAGGACGGACACCTCGCCGGCGGCGATGACCTCGACGCCCCGCGCCAGCCGGCCAGCCACTATCCGCCCCCGCCCACGCTCAACCTGGTGCTGCCGCTCGGCTCGGTGGCCGCCGCCCCGGTCGAGCGCCATGTCCTGCTCGCCTTTGACGAGCGCTATCCCATCGAATACATGCATCAGTGGCTGCGCCCCTACTGGATGCTTCGCCACAACAGCTTTGCCTCCCTGCTCGAGGCCTCCGAGGCCGGCTACGCCTCCATCCCCGCCCGCGCCGCTGCCTTCGACCGCTCCCTCACCGGCCAGCTCGAAGACGCCGGCGGCCCCGAGTACGCCGCCATCGCCACCCTGGCATTCGGCCAGGCCATCGCCGCCCACAAGCTCGTCGTGGACGCCGACGGAACCCCCTTCTTCATGCCCAAGGAGAACTTCAGCAACGGCTCCATCTCCACCGTGGACGTGATCTATCCCTCCGCGCCGGAGTTCCTTTTGCTCAACCCGACGCTGGTCGAAGCCCAACTGGAGCCCGTTCTGCGCTACGCCGCCGGCCCGCGGTGGAAGTTTCCGTTCGCTCCGCACGACCTCGGTGTCTATCCACTCGCCAACGGGCAGCAATACGGCGGCGGAGAGATCAGCGAAGACGACCAGATGCCGGTCGAGGAGACCGGCAACCTGCTGCTGCTGGTTGATGCCATCGCGCGGCAGGAAAACTCGGCCGCGTTCGCCGCCCGCTGGTGGCCGCTATTGACGAAGTGGGCCGACTACCTCATGGCCAACGGTCTCGATCCGGAGAACCAGCTCTGCACCGACGACTTCGCCGGCCACCTGGCCCACAACGCCAACCTCTCGCTCAAGGCGATCGAGGCCATCGCCGCGTATGGCCAACTGGCCGCCCGCCTGCACCACGCCGACATCGCCGACCGCTACCAGTCCGCCGCCCACCACATGGCGCAGCAGTGGGTGACGATGGATACCGACGGCGATCACTACAAACTGGCCTTCGATCGCCCCGACACCTGGAGCCAGAAGTACAACCTCGTCTGGGACCGCATCCTCGGGCTCGATTTGTTCCCGCCTCAAGTTGCCGCCACCGCCGTCGCCTTCTACCGCGGCCACCTCAACGCTTACGGACTGCCGCTCGACAACCGCGCCTCCTACACCAAACTCGACTGGACCGTGTGGACGGCCACTCTCGCCACCCGGCCCGCCGACTTCGAGGCGCTCATACACCCCGTCTTCGAGTTTCTCCAGCACTCGCCCAGCCGCGTGCCTATGACCGACTGGTACGACACCATCTCGGGCAAACAAGTGGGCTTCCAGGCGCGCTCGGTCGTGGGCGGAGTCTTTATCAAGCTCCTCGCCAACCAAGTGAGGAGCGGGGCGGGGCGATAAGCGGCGCGGCGCTGCGTTCTCGCCGAATCCGGCTCGGTCACGTACGTCCATGTACGCTCCCTCGCCGTCTCCGGCTGCGGCCTTGCGCCGCTTGCTTCTCGCCC
>DATNAC010000009.1:0-8380 GCA_035573035.1 Terriglobales bacterium | reverse complement strand
AGGGGGCGCAGCGGCAGAAGACGCCCAACGAGATCGCGCTCAATATCCTGATCGCCGGCCTGACGCTGATTTTCCTGCTGGCGGTGGTGACGCTGCAGCCGTTCGCGGTCTTCAGCGTGCAATTGGCGGGCGCGGGCGCCGCTCCCAAGGTCAACGTGCTGGTTGCGCTGCTGGTGTGCCTCATCCCCACGACCATCGGGGGCCTGCTGCCGGCCATCGGCATCGCCGGCATGGACCGGGTGATGCGCCACAACGTGCTAGCCATGAGCGGCAAGGCGGTGGAGGCCTGCGGCGACGTCAACACGCTGCTGCTCGATAAGACGGGAACGATCACCCTGGGCGACCGCCAGGCGGTGGAGTTCCTGCCCGCTCCCGGCATCTCCGACGAGACGCTGGCGGATGCGGCCCAGCTCGCCAGCCTGGCGGACGAAACGCCCGAGGGCCGCTCGGTGGTGGTGCTCGCCAAAACCAAGTACAAACTGCGCGGCCGCGAGGTGGCGTCGCCCGGAGCGCGCTTTATCCCGTTCTCCGCCTATAGCCGGATGAGCGGCGTGGATATCGAGGGGCGGCGGCTGCGCAAGGGGGCCACCGAGGCCATTCTCAACTACGTCAAGCAGCAGGGCGGGGAAGTCCCCGCCGGTTTCACCGATCTGTCGGACCGGATCGCGCGTTCCGGGGGCACGCCGCTGGCGGTGGCCGAGAACGCCACCTTGCTCGGCCTCATCCACCTGAAGGACATCGTCAAAGGGGGCATGAAGGAGCGCCTGGCGCAACTCCACGCCATGGGGATCCGCTCGGTGATGATCACCGGCGACAACCCCCTCACCGCCGCGGCCATAGCCCAGGAGGCCGGCGTGGACGACTTCCTTGCGCAAGCCACGCCCGAGGACAAGCTGGCCTACATCCGCAAAGAGCAGCAGGGCGGGCGGCTGGTGGCGATGACCGGCGACGGCGTGAACGACGCTCCCGCGCTGGCCCAGGCCGACGTGGGCGTGGCCATGAACAGCGGCGCGATGGCCGCCAAAGAGGCGGCCAACATGGTGGATCTCGACAACAACCCCACCAAGCTGATCGAGGTGGTGGGCATCGGCAAACAGTTGCTGATCACGCGCGGGGCGCTGACCACGTTTTCCATCGCCAACGACGTGGCCAAGTACTTCGCCATCATTCCGGCGCTGTTCGCCAGCATCTATCCGTCGCTGGCGAGCCTGAACTTGATGCGCCTGCACTCGCCCCAGAGCGCGGTGCTGTCGGCGGTGATCTTCAACGCGCTGATCATCATCGCCCTGGTGCCGCTGGCGCTGCGCGGGGTGCCCTACCGGCCGCAGGCGGCGGCGGCGCTGCTGCGGCGCAATCTGTTGATTTATGGGGTGGGCGGGGTAATCGCGCCCTTCCCCGGCATCTGGGCCATTGACCACCTGCTGCGCCTGTTGCACTGGGCCTGATGCCAAGGAGCCGTTTTATGTGGAGACAATTTCAGCCCGCGTTTCGCTTGCTGCTGCTGCTGACGCTGATCACGGGCATCGCCTATCCCCTGGCGATGACCGGCTTGTGCCAACTGCTGTTTCCGGCGCAGGCCAATGGCAGCCTGATTGTCCGGCAAGGGCGGGTGGTGGGATCGCGGCTAATCGGCCAGAGCTTTGCCAGCGCCGGATACTTCCAGCCGCGTCCGTCGGCCTCGAACTACGACCCTACCGCCTCGGGCGGTTCCAACCTGGGGCCGACCAGCCAGGCGCTGAACGACCGGATACAAAAGGCCGAAGCCGCCTTTCGTCAACAAAATCCGGATTTCCGCGGTCCCATTCCCGCGGATTTGCTTACCGCGTCGGGTAGCGGTCTCGATCCGGACATCAGCCCTGCCTCGGCGGAGGCGCAGGTGCCGCGGGTGGCCGCGGCGCGCCAACTCTCCGAAATTCAAGTGCGGGCGCTGGTCCGCTCATTGACCGTGCCGCCGCAGTGGGGCTTTCTGGGCGAGGCGCGCGTCAATGTTCTCGAACTCAACCTCGCCCTGGACCGGATATCGCACCTATGAATGCCAAACTTCGCCTCTTGCTCACGGTTCTGATTCTCGCCGCTTTGGGAGCCGCCCAGGGCGCCACTTCGGACAGCAACACGCCCACACGCGCCGAGCTCCAAGCCAAGATCAGCCAGTTGCAGCAGGCGCTGGCCGCGCTGCAACAGCAAGTGAGCGCCCTCAACCAGCCGGCGGCGCCCCCAGCGCCCGCCACCGCGGCGGCCGTCAACCCACAAGCCGCGCCCGCCCCGGCGGAGCCCTTTGCATTTGCCGATTGGAGTTGGCTCAACGGCAACAGCCGCGAAACCACCACGCCGCTGGACACCAAGCTGTTCACGCCCGAGTTCCGCACCGACGTCTCCTACATCTACGACTTCAACCGGCCCGCGGACGACACCCTGGTGGGAACGACCGAGTCGGGCCGCACCCAGGAGGTGCAGGTGCAGCAGCTCGGCGTCGGCGGCGACTTTCATTACGACCACGTGCGCGGGCGGCTGATGACGCAGTTGGGGATGTACTCCACCATGACGCCGCGCAACGACGCCAGCCCGGGGCGCGGGCAGTGGGACCTCGCCGACGCCTACCGCTACGTCTCCGAGGCCTACGGCGGCTATCACTTCGACGCCCTGCACGGCATCAACGTGGACGCCGGCATCTTCATGTCCTACGTCGGGCTGTTCAGCTATTACAACTACGACAATTGGGCCTATCAGCCTTCGTACGTCTCCTCCAACACTCCCTGGTTTTTCAACGGGCTGCGAGTGCAGGTCTATCCCACCGAGAAGCTCAAGATCGAGCCCTGGATTATCAACGGCTGGCAGTCGTACGGACGCTTCTCCAACCGCCTGGGCCTCGGCGGCCAGATCCTCTACCGGCCCAACTCCCGCGTGTCGCTGGTGTTCAATAACTACGGCCTCGGCCGCGACACGCTGGGAAACCCCAACCGCACCCGCGTCCACAGCGACGAGAGCATCCAGGTGAAGTACCGCGACGTGCCCGACGCCTTCGTGGACAAGGCGGCGTTCTCGCTCACCGGCGATCTCGGCTGCGAGACCGGCGGCGGGGTGAGCTGCTTCGGCAACCGCGCCGGCGGCCCCAAGCAGAGCTTCGCGGGCTACATGATTTACAACCGCCTCTGGTTCGCGCGCGACAAATACGGCCTCACGCTGGGCGGCGGCGCCATGGACAATCCCGGGCGGTACCTGGTCCTGCTGCCGCCGATCAACGGCGCGACCGCGTATTCCGGAACGCCCTACTTCACCGAGAACCCGGGCGACCCGTTCAAGGCCTGGGACGCTTCGGCGACGTTCGACTACATGCCCAGGCAGTACATCACCTTCCGCTGGGAGTACGATCATCGCCAGGCGAACGTGCCCTACTTCGCCGGTCCGGGCGGGGTGACGCCCCCTGGCGGCAACACCGGCGCTCCGGGCTCAACGGTTGCCGGCTTCACTCCCGACTTGCGCAAATTCGAGAACCGCATAAACTTGGCCCTATTGGTCAAGTTCTAGGCGGACTTCATCCCGTGGCGACCGAACACCAGGCGCCCGCGCCGCGTGGGCGGCTCAAGATCTTTCTGGGCTACAGCTCCGGGGTGGGGAAGTCCTACCGCATGCTGGACGAGGGCCGGCGGCGCGGCGAGCGCGGGCAGGACGTGGTGGTGGGAGCGGTGCAGCCGCGCACGGAGAGCGCCGCGGCCGAGTTGCTGCGCCACCTGCCGGCGGTGCCGATGCGTACTTTCCATGGCCAGGCGGTGATGGATGTCGAGGCGCTGCTGCAGCGGCATCCCGAGGTCTGCCTGGTGGACGGGATGGCGTACGACTACCCCCCCGGAGCCCCCTACGCGCACCGTTGGCAGGAGATCGAGGCGCTGCTGGCCGCCGGCATCTCGGTAATCGCCACTGTCAACCTGCAGTTCATCGCGGAGCGGCAGGCCGAGGTGGAGGCGATCACCGGGCGGCGCGCGCCGCAGGCCATTCCGCTGGCGCTGCTGCTGAGCTCGGACGAAATCGAGGTGGTGGACGCGCCGCCGAACCCCACCGCGCCCGCCGCCCAACGCGCCCAGCTCTCCGCCCTGCGTGAGATCGCGCTGGTGCTGGCGGCGGATGTGGTGGACCGGCAGCTTGCATCCTACCTGCAAACGCACGGCATCGAGGCGCGGTGGGGCACGCAGGAACGCATCCTGGTCTGCCTCACGCCGACGCGCGCGGCGCGGGCCATGATCGCCAGCGGGCAGCGGAATGCCGAGCGGTTTCGCGGCGAACTGCTCGCCGTGCACGTGCGCCAGTTCTGGCTGCGCCGCCGGCAGCGCGAGGAGCTGCAGACGCAACTGCGCCAAGCGCGGCAGGCAGGGGCGGAGGTGGCGATCCTGGAGGCCGGGGACTTCGTGAAGTCCGTCCTGGACTTTGCCCGCAGCCGCGGCGTCACGCAGCTCTTCGTCGGCCACAGCGTCCGCCGGCACTGGTGGCAGCGCCTGAGCCCGAGCTCGCTCGACCGGCTGATCCGCGCGGCCACCGACATCGACGTCCGGGTCTTTCCCCACTGAATCACGCCATGGCCAACCGCGGCAAACTCGTCGTCTACCTTGGCTACGCCGCCGGCGTGGGCAAGACCTACAAGATGCTGGAGGAGGCGCAGCGCCTGCGCCGCGGCGGCGCCGACATCGTGATCGGCTACTTCGAACCCCACGACCGGCCCGACACCATCGCGCTCACCCGCGGGATCGAGTCCATCCCCTGCCGCGCGCAAGCGTATCGCGGCGCCGTGTTTCCGGAGATGGACATCGAGGCGATCGTGCGCCGCCATCCCGCCATCTGCGTGGTGGACGAGCTGCCCCACACCAACACTCCCGGCTGCGAGCGCGCCAAGCGCTGGCAGGACGTGGAGTGGCTGCTCGATCAGGGGATTGACGTCTTCACCACCATGAACGTGCAGCACCTGGAGAGCTTCAACGACCAGGTGTGGCAGATCAGCGGCGTGCGCGTGCGCGAAACCGTGCCCGACTGGATCGTGGCCCAGGCCAACGAGGTGGTCATGGTGGACCTCACCCCGCGCGCCTTGCTGCATCGCCTCGAGCGCGGCGTGGTTTACCCGCCGGAAGCTGCCCGCCGCGCCCTGGAAAACTTCTTCCAGGAATCCAAGCTGGCCGCGCTGCGCGAGCTGACCCTGCGCCAGGCCGCGCACGTCACCGAGGCCCGGCAGGAGGCGGCCGCGCCGGCGCCCCCGCCCGGGCAGGAGTGCATCCTGATCCACGTCACCGCCGATCCCTCCACCGCCATGCTCATCCGGCGCAGCAAGCGCGTCGCGGATTACCACCGCGCCCCCTGCTTCGCGGTCTATGTGCGAGCTCCCGGCGAGGAAGTCGCACCCGCGGTGGAGCAGCACCTCAACTTCGCCCGCAACCTGCGGATCGAAACCGTGGTGGCGCTGGGCGAGGATGCAGCCGCCGCCCTGGTGGACTTCGCCCACCAGCGCAAAGTCACCCAGATCTTCACCGCCCGGCCCACCCAGGCCCGCCGCAACGGCGAGGCCGCGCTGCTGCACCGCATCGTGCGCCTGGCGCGCGATATGCAGGTGACGATCGTGGCCCGCAGCCGGGGCGCTTGAGGCGGCTACGGCGCTTCGAGTTGCGCTTACTCGCCGACCCGGCCCAGGTACTTGTCAAGCCAGTCGAGAACTTCACGTACGAGTTCGGGGCGCCGGTCGGTGACGTCATGCGCCGTGTCCAGCAGCACATGGCGCTTGTCCGCTGGCGGGGTGGCGAGCATGTTGAAGAGCGGATTCTGGGCCGGCTCGACGGCGAAGACATAGTCGTACTTGCCGTTGACCATCAGGACCGGAATCTTGAGGCGGGTGGCGAACTCGGCCTGGTCGCCGCCCGGAACGGGAGGATCGAGGAAGTAGCCGCCGTCGAGCCAGACGGCGGTCTTGAGGCGGTGCTGCATCAGCTCGGCGTTGATGACCCCCTGGGCCGCGCCCATGCTCACGCCGAGATAAGCGAAGCGGCTGCTGTCGATGTCCTGGCGCGTGGAGAGGTAGTCGAGCGAGCGCGCGGCGTCTTTGTACTGATCGGTGGTGAGTTGAATGACTTGCGAGGCGCCGGGCATATAGAAGTTCACCTTGCGTTCATAGGTGTTCTGATAGATGGGGTACATGACGGCGCGGCCGCTCTCCAGGACGTAGTCGAAGAACTTCATATCGCCGAGCTGGCGTCCGTTGTCGTTGGACGTGGAGAATAAAATGCGCGCGCTGGGAAAAAAGAGAACTGTCTGATAGGGCGGGCGGACGTGCTTGGGCAGGAATAAATAGGCGGACAGGCGTTCGCCGCGGTAGCCCGCGTTGAACGTGATTTTCTCTTCGCGCCAGTCCTCGGTCTCGCGGACGACACCTCCGGAGACCGCGTCGAAGGGGACGTTGGGATAAGCGTAGAGCAGCTTGTAAGCCTCGAATACGCCGTCGGTTGCAGGCTTGAAGCGGGAAAAATCGCGCAGGACGCGGTGCACGGGCTGGAGGGCGGCGGCCGGCATCGCCGCCAGATTCCGCACGCAGCGGAAGCCGTTGACGGCGGAGCGGTCGAAGGGTCCGACCGCATTGCCTTCGTAGTAGAGATAGTTGGGTGAGTCCCACGCGCCGCCGAGAATGAAACGGCGATCGCGATCCACCGCATTCCAGACCCACTCGCGCGCGTTGCCGGCGGTGTCGTAGGTGCCGAAGGGTCCAAGACCCGGGAAGCTCTCGACCGGCGCGAGACCGTGGCCACCGATGTTGCTGGCCGGCACGATGGAAGTGCCCAGGTCCTGGGGCGCGATCTGAAACCACTGCGCGATGACCGGAAGACTCTTGCCGGCGAAGGCGGCATAGGCCGCGGCCTCAAACCAACTGACGCCGGTGACCGGCAGGTCGGCCTGGCCGGCGGCATAGTGCCCGGCGCTCCAGGTCGAGGGGCCGGGCCGGCCGGTGGTGTCGCGGAAGAGGACCATGGCTTCGTCCCAGGTAAGCTTACGTCCGTCTCGGATGAATTCGGCGGGCCAGTACCGCGGGTTGTGGTAGCCGCCGCTATCCACGAAGCGTTGAAAGTCGCGATTGGTAACCTCGTGGCGGTCAACGTAGAACGGCGGGACTTCGTATGGACCCAGCAAGCCGACGAAGCCCACCCAGTTGGTCCAGCGCCCTCCCGGCGCGTATACCATTTCGGCCGGCGCGCGGTGGGCGGCGTCGAGGTCGAAGTTCATGGCTCCCTCGGTAGGCGGGGCGGCCAGTATCTCGCCTGAGCCGGGTTTCCATACCTTCCAACGCAGAGTGCCACGGGGCAATCGCACTGACGGGAGGGGGGTCACGCCGAGCGGGGTCCACGGGGCGCCGGGCGTCGCGTAGTCCTGGACCTCGACGGTGGCCTGTGCGGGCGCGGAGGTGATCGAGGTGGTGGTGGTGTTGTCCTCGCCGAAGCGCTGGAGTTGACGGTCGCCGGGAAGATCGGCGTAGGCCTTCCGCCAAACCAGGAAGGCCGCGAGCGGCCGCCCTTTGGCCAGCAGGGTCTGCATCTGCGGAAGCGCGTCCTCGCTGGCCCACTGTTCCACGGAAGAGTGGTGGTAGAGCCAGCCGCCGAGAGCGGCGAGCAGGATCAGGACCGTGGCGGCCGAGGCGAGCGTGACGCGGCTCCACCGGCGTGAGGGTTTCGCAGGGACCGTGACGGCGGTCAAGGAGCTCAGCAGCCCGGAAAAATCCGCTGCCATTTCCGTGGCGGTCTGGTACCGGGCGGAAGGATCCTTCTGCAGGGCGCGTGTAACAAGGCGCTGGGCATCGGCCAGGTGCCGGGCCGTGGACGGTGTCCCGCCGGCCGCCGCGGGGCGTAGTTCGCGCAGCGGAGTGGGTGCATCGTGAACGATGCGGTTCAGAATGGCAATGGCGCCGGAGGCGGTGAAAGGGTTTTTGCCCGTGAGCGTTTCGGCGTATAGAACGCCGAGACTCCAGAGATCGGTGCGGGCGTCAACGGCCATGCCCTGGGCTTGCTCGGGCGACATGTACGGCGGCGTGCCGGCGAGCAGTGCCGTCTCGGCCGTCTGGGTCGCGTCCGGAAGCGCCGCGACCAGCTTGGCGATGCCGAAATCCAGAACCTTGACCTGCCGTTTGGGCGTAATCATGACGTTGGCGGGTTTGAGGTCGCGGTGGACCACGCCGCGTTCGTGCGCCTCTTCGAGAGCCTCCGTAATCTGCAGCGCAATCGCGGCAGCGTCCCTGGCGGAGAGCGGACCGGAGCGGAGGGCGGCGGCCAGGGTCTCCCCCGGCACGCATTCCATCACGATGAAAGCGGTACCGCCGTGCTCGCCGACATCATAGATGGCGGCGATGCGGGGATGGCCAAGCTTG
>DATNAC010000008.1:0-15989 GCA_035573035.1 Terriglobales bacterium | reverse complement strand
CCTCCTACGTTCTGGGCGGGCGCGCCATGGCGATTGTGTACGACCGCGAGGCGCTGCTGCAGTACATGGCGCTCGCCACCGAGTACTCCTCCGACCGCCCCATCCTGATCGACCGCTTCCTCGAGGACGCGCTCGAAGTGGACGTGGATGCGATCTCCGACGGCGACGACGTGGTCATCGGCGGCATCATGGAGCACATCGAGGAAGCCGGCATCCACAGCGGCGACAGCTCCTGCGTGCTGCCCCCCTACAGCATCCCGCCGGAACTCCAGCAGGTGATCCACGAGCAGACGGTGCGGCTCTGCCGCGAGCTCAAGGTGGTCGGTCTGATGAACGTGCAGTACGCCATTGCCCAAGGCGGGGACGGGCGGCGCCAAGTGTACGTGCTCGAGGTCAATCCGCGCGCGTCGCGTACTGTGCCCTTCGTCAGCAAGGCCACCGGAGTGCCGCTGGCCAAGCTGGCGGCGATCGTGATGAGCGGCAGCAAGAAGCTGCGCGCGCTCCTGCCGGCCGAGGTGATCGAGCGCCAGCGGCTGTTCACCGGCGGCGAGGCCAGCGCGGCGCGCTACTGCGTCAAGAGCCCGGTGTTCCCGTGGAACAAGTTCGCCGGCGCCGATCCGGTGCTCGGGCCCGAGATGCACTCCACCGGTGAAGTGATGGGCGTCGCCCCCACCATGGGCGAGGCCTTCGCCAAGGCGCAATTGGCGGCGGGGCAGGCCCTGCCGCGCTCCGGGACGGCATTCCTCAAACTGCGTGACCGCGACAAGGCCCGGGGCGTGGCGCTGGCGCGCCAACTCCTCCAGCTCGGCTTCGATCTGCTCGCCACCCGCGGCACCGCGGCGGCGCTGCGTGCGGCCGGCGTGCCGGTGCGCGCCGTCTTCAAGGTGAGCGAGGGCCGGCCCAACTTCGTGGACCACATCAAGGGCGGCAAGATCACGCTGATCGTCAACACCCCCGAGGGGATGCAGCAGTTTTTCGAGGAGAAAGCCATCCGCCGCGCCGCGGTGCAGCACCGCATCCCCATCCTGACCACGATGGCGGCCGCCCAGGCCGCGGTCGAGGCGATCAGCGCCTTGCAAGCCTCCCCGGAGCCCAGCGTACACGTGCTGCAGGAGATCCACGCCCAACTGGCGGCGCGCTGATCCCTCACGCGTCGCGCAGAGCGGCCTTGGGATGGGCGTGGGCGGCGCGGCGGGCGGGCAGCCGCACGCGGGGGTCGCGCCGTTTGCACCGCGCGGGGGTCGTGCCGTTTGCACTGCGGGCAAAGTCGGCGCGAAGGGTTGCGAAATTCCGCAGGGCGGCCCGCCCCCGGTAAGCAATGCAGGCACGGCCCCCGCGAGCGCAGCCCGGCATGGGGCTCCGGGGTCCCCATGCCGGTGCGAGCAGAAGCGGGGCGCGCGGCGCAGCCGCGCTGGGGCCCGCGCCCATCAAAGCGGGCAAAGTCGGCGCGAAGGGCCGCATCAAATGAAGCAGGTGGGGCGGCAGCGTGGACGTCTCTACGATTGAAAAATATGTTCGAAGTGGTGCGCCACCTGGAGCAGGCGCGATTCCTCGAACGCCGGGGCGATGAACTGCAGACCCACCGGCAAACCCTCCGAGTCGCCGCAGGGCACCGAGATGGCGGGGATGCCGGCCAGGTCCGCGGGCACGGTGTAGACGTCCGCGAGGTACCGCTCCACCGGACTGGCCGCCGTCTCCTCGCCCAGCAGAAAGGCGGTCGTCGGGGTGGTGGGGGTGCAGATCAAGTCCACCGACTGGAAGGCACGTTCGAAATCCTGGGCAAGCAGCCGGCGCACCTGCTGGGCTTTGCGATAGTAGGCGTCGTAGTAGCCGGCGCTGAGCACATAGGTGCCGAGCAGGATGCGGCGCTTCACCTCGGCCCCGAAGCCCTGGTTGCGGCTGAGCCGATAGAGAGCGGAGAGGGTATCGGCCGGGGCGCGCCGCCCGTAGCGGATGCCGTCGTAGCGGGCCAGGTTGGAGCTGGCTTCGGCGGTGGCGAGAACGTAATAGACCGCGATGGCCGCCTGGGAGTGCGGCAAGCTGATGTCCACCAGCGTCGCGCCGGAGGCGCGCAGGCGTTCGATCGCGGCGCGCACCACGTCGCCCACCGCCGGGTTCAGCCCGCCATCGAACACCTCGGTGGGCACTCCCAGCCGCAGTCCGCGCAGCGAGAGTTGCTCCAGTTGGCCGACGTAGTCGGGCACCGGTTGCATCGAGGAGGTTGCATCCAGCCGATCATGCCCGGCGATCACTTGCAGGACATGAGCCGCGTCCTTGACCGAGCGCGCCAGCGGGCCGACGTGATCCAGCGAAGAGGCAAACGCCGCCAGGCCAAACCGCGAGACGCGTCCATAGGTGGGCAGTACGCCCACGATGCCGCAGAAGGAGGCAGGCTGGCGGATGCTGCCCCCGGTGTCGGTTCCGAGCGCGGCCACGCACAGCTCGGCGGCCACGGCCGCGGCCGAGCCGCCGCTCGAGCCTCCGGGAACCCGGTTCGGATCTCGCGGGTTGCGCGTCGGCCCGTAGCCCGAGTTCTCGGTGGTCGAGCCCATGGCAAACTCGTCGCAATTGACTTTGCCGACGATGAGCGCGCCCGCGGCCTCCAGCCGCTGCACCACGGTGGCGTCGTACTCCGGAATATAGTTCTCTAAAATGCGGGAGCCGCAGGTGGTGGCGACGCCGCGGGTGGAGAGCACGTCCTTGATGGCCACCGGCACCCCCGCCAGTGGAGGCAGAGGGTCGCCTTTGTCGGCGAGGGCGTCCACGCGGCGTGCCTGCTCCCTGGCCCGCTCCGGACTCAGCGCGAGATAGGCGTGGATGGCGGGATCGCGTTCGGCAATCGCCGCAAGGCAGGATTCCGCCAGGGCGGCGGCGCTGGTCTGGCGTTCCGCAATGGCGGTGCGAATCGAATCAATCGAGGGCATGCGCAGGGTATCTTCCTAGCCGCGATCAAGAATCTTGGGGACTTCGAACATGCCGTGTGCGGCCGCGGGAGCATTCGCCATGGCTTCGGCTTGCGAGAACCAGGGCTGCACCGCGTCGCTCCGCAGCGGCGAGCCGGCCACCAACGGCTGGGCCATCGGCTCCACGCCCTGGGTGTCAATTTGGTTGAGCTGGTTCACGTAGTCCAGGATGGAGAGTAGATCGCGCTGCATTGCGCTGGCTTCTTCCGGCGTGAGATCGAGGTGGGCAAGGGCGGCGATGTGGGCAATGTCCATGGAGACGTCCAGCACTATCGGGCGGGCGGAAGCAGTTGCAAACGCTGCACCCGGCCGGCGCCCAGGGTGCGGTTCAGCGAAAGCAGGAGCTCCGGCGTCACGCTGGCGAGTTGGCGCCGCGCGGCCGCGTCGGCGGGCAAGAGGGTTAGCACGCCGTCGCGCAGGCCGCGGCACTGCGCCAGCGGGGCGAGTGCGGGTCCGGCCGCCAGCGACCAAGCCAGCACCGGCGCCAGTTCGGGAGGAGTAGGCAGAAGCTCGAGGATGTCGCCGAGACGCTGCAAGGGAATAGTCTATCAATCTTCATGCGCCGGGCCCGGCGCAAGCCCTTGGGTTCAAGGCAAGCGGAGCGGGGCGTGCGCCCCGCGAGCGCACTCCAGGTTTGCGAGCCGGGCGGCGAAGCCGGGGGCCCGGCGCATGAAGGGCCAAGCCCTTGTGTTCAAGGGAAGCGGAGCGGGGCGTGCGCCCGGCGAGCGCACTCCAGGTTTGCGAGCCGGGCGGCGAAGCCGGGGGCCCGGCGCATGAATAAGTGAAGTGATATCCTGAGAGAGCACAATGCACAAAAACCTAGAGATTCTACTCGAGGTGCAGGGGTTGGAGTTGCGGCTGCGCGAACTGGACGCCGAGGTCGCCTCGTTGCCCCGCAAACAGGCGGCCAGCGAAGCGCGCCTGGCGGGAAGCAAACAGGCGGTCGAGCGCGCCAAAGCGGCCGAGTCCAGCGGCCAGAGCGAGCGCCGCCAGGTGGACCGTGAGATCGAGAGCCTCAAGGAAAAAATTGCCAAGATCCGCAGCCACTCGGGCGACGTGAAGACCAACCAGGAGTATCGCGCCCTGCTGGATGAGATCGCGTTTGCCGAAGCCCAAATTGCCAAGCATGAGGAACGGCTGTTGGAGATCATGGAGCAGGCCGAGGCGCTGAGCCGCGCCGTCAAGGATGCCGAAGCTGAATTGATGCGCCAGCTCACCGCGGTGGAGGCCGAGACCAAGGCTTTGGCCGAACAGAGCGGACGCGACCGGGAGGAACGGCAGCGGGTGGCGGCGCAGCGCGACCAGTTGCGCGGCCAAGCCGACGAGACCTGGTTGCGGCGCTTCGACCGTGTGCTGCGCATGCGCGGCAATGCGATGGCGGCCGTGGACCGGGAAGCTTGTTCGGGGTGTCGGGTGCGCCAGCGGCCCCAGTTCCTGCAGGAGATGGAGATCCAGCCGGAGCGCCTGTTTGTGTGCGAAAGCTGCGGACGTATTCTCTATCTGGAAGCCGCGAAAGTGTCCAGCGACTAAGCCGTTGTCCTCCAAGGAGTCCTCCGCCATGAGCGCAGGGGCCAAGCCGGGCACGCTCTATGTAGTGGCCACGCCCATCGGCAACCTGGAAGACATCACCTACCGCGCCGCGCGGGTGCTGGGCGAGGTGGCGCTGATCGCCTGCGAGGACACGCGCCACAGCCAGAAGCTGCTGGTCCACTACGGCATCCGGCGGCCGGTGATCAGCCTCTACCGGGAAAACGAAGCCCAACGCGCCGGCGAACTCGTGTCTCGGATGGAGGCGGGCGAGGACGTCGCCTTGATCACCGATGCGGGGGCTCCCACCCTCTCGGATCCAGGTGCTCGGCTGGTGGAGCGCGCCGTCGCGGCTGGCCTGCGGGTCACACCCCTGCCAGGACCTTCGGCTCCGGTGGCGGCGCTGATGGCAAGCGGCAGCGACGCCCCGGCTACGTTCGCCGGCTTCCTGCCCTCGCGCACGGGAGAACGGCAGCGCTGGCTCCAGGGATGGCGCGCACGTGGCAGCGGAAATTTGGTGGTGTTTGAAGCGCCCCACCGCTTGCTCGCCGCGCTGGCGGACATGGCCGAGGTTCTGGGTCCGGAACGGCGCTTGGTGGTGGCGCGGGAGCTGACCAAGCTCCACGAGGAGTTTATCCGCGGTACGGTAGCCGAGGTGCAACAGCGCTTCGCCGCCCAAGCGCCCCAGGGCGAGTTCACTCTGGTAGTGTTGGCGGCGGATCCGGCGGCCCAGCAGGCCGCGGCCCGCGCCCGTGCCGACCAGGATCTCGCGCCGGGCATGAGCCGCGACGAGCTCAAACGGCTCGCCCGGGCCACGGGTATGGGGAAAAGCGAGCTCTATCGCCGGATGCAGCAGCTTCGGGGTAAGATAAAAGATTGATGGGGGGTGATTGATTTGGCAGAAGTCCGCCTACAAGAAGGCGAATCACTGGAAAATGCGCTGCGGCGCTTCAAGCGCAAGGTCCAGCAGGAAGACATCATCAAGGAAGTCAAACGCCACTCCTTCTACCTGAAACCGGGAGAAAAGATGCGGTTGAAGCAAGCCTTGGCGCGCAAGCGCAACCGCAAAAAGGCCCGGCGCGAAGGCGGCGAATAATCGCGCCTGCGAACCGTACTTGCCAGGGCCGGCGCCCGAGCGCCGGCCCTTCGTGTGTTTAATTCGGTTGGGCGGCGGCGGCGATGGCGTTCAGGATGCCGTCCAATGAGCAGCCGCTGCGCCCGAACTCGACTGCGGCGGCTTGGGCGCCGGCGGGGGAGATCCCGTAGCCACGGCCGCTGAGGAAGGCCCGGATCACTTCGCTGGCGCCGCAGTAGTCGGTTCCGAGTTGCAGTAGGTGCGTCCGCAAACCCTCCAAATCCTCGCGTTCGATGTGCTCCAGCATGATTGTTTGCCTCCTCCCCGCTTGCTCGGGCGCCTCCTGGCATCGCAGGCTGTTTATTAGACTCGCTACTCTTCGATACGTTGCAAAGGCAGCGTTGGTTGCGCCGCGCGTCCGGACCCGGAGCGGGGTGTGGGGGGTATACTGGACTCTCGCCTGCCATGCCGGTTTCTAAACCCAGAAAAATCCGTTCCACCACCGTGTTGAGCGTGCGCGCGCGCGGGAGCGTCGTGCTGGCCGGCGACGGCCAAGTGACGCTCGGCGACGGCGTCATCAAACATCACGCCCGCAAAATCCGCAAGTTGTACAACGCCAAAGTGTTAGCCGGATTCGCCGGGTCCACAGCCGATGCATTCTCCCTCTTCAGCCGGTTCGAAACCAAGCTCGAGCAGTACCACGGCAATCTGAGCCGCTCGGCGGTCGAACTGGCCAAGGATTGGCGAACCGACCGGGCTTTACGTCACCTGGAGGCGCTTCTGGTGGTGTCCGATGAGCTGGATACCTTCCTCTTGAGCGGCCAGGGGGATGTGATTGAACCCGACGATGGCATCTGCGCCATCGGCTCCGGCGGTCCCTACGCCTTGGCGGCCGCGCGGGCGCTGCTCCGCCATAGCCAGCTCTCCGCGCGCGAGATCGCCGAGGAGGCGCTGCGGATTGCCGCCGACATCTGCATCTACACCAACCGGGAATTGACCGTCGAGGAGCTGCCCTCGAGCCGCCCCGCCACGGTGGGCGAAACCGCTTCCTGAGCCTTACGTTATGGCACTTTACCTGCCCGCGACCAGCGAAGAAGAAGAAGGCCCGGCGCTCGACGAACTCACTCCGCGTGAAATCGTGGCCGAACTCGACAAGCATGTCGTCGGCCAGCCCGCCGCCAAGCGGGCGGTAGCGGTGGCGCTGCGCAATCGCATCCGCCGGCAGAAGTTGGCGCCCGAGCTGGCCGAGGAGGTGATGCCCAAGAACATCATCATGATCGGGCCCACCGGGGTGGGCAAGACCGAGATCGCGCGGCGCTTGGCCCGCTTGTCGAACTCGGCGTTCCTCAAAGTGGAAGCGTCCAAGTTCACCGAAGTGGGCTATGTGGGCCGGGACGTCGAGAGCATGATCCGCGACCTGGTCGAGATCGCCATTGATATGGTGCGGGAGGAGAAGCTCGACGAGGTTGGCGACAAGGCCGAGCAGAACGCCGAAGAGCGGCTGCTGGATTTGTTATTGCCGCCCGCGGCTGCCGCCGAGCCCGCGGACCCCGCCAAGAGCCCCAAGGAACTGGGTTTTGCTCTGGTTCCCAACCCCGCCAGCGGCGGTTCCACACCGCCGCCCGCCGCGCCTACCGACCAGTCCCGCAAGACGCGAGAGAAGCTGCGTGCGCAACTGCGCGAAGGCAAGCTCGACGACAAAATGGTGGAGGTGGAAACGCGGGAGCGGAATTTCCCCAGTTTTGAGTTCATCACCAACCAGGGCGTGGAGGAGATGGACATCAATATCAAGGACATCCTTCCCAACCTCTTCGGCCAGAAGACCAAGAAGCGCAAGATGAAGGTCTCCGAGGCCATGGACTACCTTACGCAGGAAGAGGAGCAACGCCTGGTCGATATGGACCAGGTCACGCGCACCGCGGTCGAGCGCGTCGAACAGGGTGGCATTATCTTCCTCGACGAGATTGATAAGATTGCCGGTCGCGAGGGCGGCCACGGTCCGGATGTGAGCCGGGAAGGCGTGCAGCGCGACATTCTGCCCATCGTCGAGGGTACCACCGTCAACACCCGCTACGGGATGGTGCGTACCGATCACATCCTGTTCATTGCGGCGGGCGCCTTCCACGTCTCCAAGCCGAGCGACCTGATACCGGAGCTGCAAGGGCGCTTCCCGATCCGTGTCGAGCTCGATTCGCTGACCCTCAACGATTTTGTTCGCATCCTGAAGGAACCCAAAAGCGCGCTGATCAAGCAGTACACCGCCTTGCTCGAGACCGAGGGCGTGCACCTGACCTTCACTGACGACGCGCTGCAGGAGATCGCCAGCCTTTCGGCGCGGGTGAACGAGTCCACCGAAAATATCGGCGCGCGCCGGCTACACACCATCATGGAGCGGGTTCTGGACGAGATCTCGTTCCAGGGTTCCGAGGCGACGGCAAAAGACATCGTGATCGACGCCGCTTACGTCAAGGTGCAGCTCGAAAGCATTGTCAAGGACCAGGACCTGTCGCGCTATATTCTCTGACATGCGAGCCGGACTTTGGGGGATTGGCTGGTGGGGACTAGCCGGCCTGTGGCTCGCGGGCTGTGCCCAGGTCGGTCCGGTCTTGCCGCCCTCGGCGCACTTGCCGCACCCGATTGACGATCTGCGGGCCACCCGGCGAGGATCCTTGGTGGCACTGGCCTTCACTCCGCCACGCACCACCAGCGACGGACTCCCGCTGCGGGGCCCGCTCGCCTATAACTTCTGCGCCTGGCCTGGCGTCGTCGGTCAGGCGCCTCCCCCGGCCCACCCCCCCCGGCAGCCGCTGCCAGGGCGAATTTCCAGCGCGCCCACGTCGAGTTCCCCGGTGCCGGAGCAAATTCCCAGCCCCCGCGCGCGGAATATAGGTGGAGCGGAAACCCCGGCAGGTGCGGCCATGCCCGCGTGTCCGCGGGTGCGCACGCTGCCGGCGAACGTGATGCAAGCCAGCGATCTCGGCACATCCGGGCTGGTGACGGTGGCGCTCTATGCGGTCAATCGGCAGGGCGAGGGCGCCGGGTGGTCCAACCCGGTGACCGTGCCGCTCACCCAGGTAGGCCCCCCACCGGATCTACTTTCGGTGCAGCCCACGGCGGCAGGCGTGCAGTTGCACTGGCGGCTCCCCACGCCCATTCCCGCGCGCATCGCGGTGTACCGCGGCGGCGAACGTATTGCCGAGCTGGATGGCAATGCGTCCTCGTACCTTGACGACCGCATGCAGTGGAACCAGCATTACCAGTACTGGTTGCGGAGTGGTGCGGGATTGGGAGACGAAGCGGTGGAGAGCGCCGACTCCCAGCACCGGGATGCGGATACCCGGGATGTATTCCCGCCGCCGGTGCCGGCCGGCCTGCAGGCGGTGGCCGGCGTAGGGGGAGTGGATCTGTCCTGGAACGCGGTCAATGCCCCCGATCTGGCGGGCTACATCGTTTACCGCCAAGCCGCGGGCGCGGGGAATTGGGAAAAACGCAACGGCGCCCTCGCGCCAACTCCGGTTTATCACGATCCGGCAACCCCCGGGCATTATACCTACGCGGTGACCGCCGTGGATCGCGCCGGAAATGAAAGCCCACGCTCGGCGCCCGTAGACGTGAGCGTGAGCCTGAACAGTACGGTGACTCCGGGAAGCAAGTCCCCACCCGGAGTGGGGGAATTGACCGTCTCGCGTTTTCTCCCTAGCGTTAGGGGCAATGCCCGAGAGTTCTCCAACCCCATTGGCGCTCTGGCTCGGCCTCGTCGTTACCCCCGGTTTGGGGCAACGCGGCGCGCAGCGCCTGCTTGACACGTTCCGCACTCCCGAGGCTATCTACGCCGCCGCGCTCACCGAGTTGGAAGCCTGCCAACTCGGGCCCGGCGTTGCCCAGCGGCTCTGCGACGGCCGCGCCGCGGCGCTGGGTGCCGAGGAGGCTGCCCGGGCGGCCGTGCTGGGTGTACAGATCGTGACGCGGGGTGATCGTGCCTACCCCGAACTGCTGCGCGAGATCTACGACCCGCCTACCGTGCTTTACGTCAAAGGCGACGTGGAAGCGCTCGATCGCTTTGGCGTGGCGCTCGTGGGTACCCGACGCCCTTCAATTTATGGGCGGCTTATGGCTGAGCGCATGGGACGGGATCTCGCGCTGTGGGGGCTGACCATATTCAGCGGTCTGGCGCGGGGGATCGATGCGATTGGACAAAAGGCCTGCGTTGAGGCCCATCGGCCCACGGTGGCGGTGTTGGGAACCGGCGTGGATATTGTGTATCCGAGTGAGAACAGAAAGCTGGCTGAGGCGATTCTGGCGGCGGGCGGCGCCATCGTATCCGAGTTTCCGCTGGGCACCATTCCCGCCGCGCAGAACTTCCCCATTCGGAACCGGGTGATCAGCGGCATGGCGCTGGGAGTGCTTGTAGTGGAAGGAGGTGAGTTTAGCGGCTCGCGCATTACCGCTCGCATGGCTCTCGAGCAGAATCGGGATGTATACGGCGTACCCGGCATGGCGACACAGAAGCAGGCCTGGCTGCCCAATATGCTGATCCGCCAGGGAGCGAAGCTCGTCACCGAGGCGGCGGACGTGATTGAGGAGTTGCCCAGCGCGGTCCGAGCCCGTCTGGAACCTCCTCTGCGTCAACTAGATACATCCAATCCCGCAATGACCATCTGCGCTGACGCGGCGGCCGTGTTGGCACAATTGCGGGTGGACGACGCGACCCATGTTGACGAAATCGTGAACCGGCTCGATAATAAGGTCACAGCTCCGGAGATCCTGGCCCAGTTGTTTGAACTGGAGATCGAGGGCAAAATCCGGCAGCTTCCCGGAAAAAAATATTTGAGGGTAAGCTAGAGGTTGCCAGTGCCGGTTGCCGCCTCGGGAGTGGTGGGTCATTGCAGGCCCGGATGTCGTCCCGTGAACGATCGCTCTTGACAGATCCGACATCTTTCCATGGCTAAATCCATCGTCATCGTCGAATCGCCCGCCAAGGCCAAAACCATCACCAAGTACCTGGGGGCGGACTTCGAGGTCCTGGCCTCGCTGGGTCACGTCATGGACCTGCCCAAGCGGGATCTTGGCATCGATATCGAGAACGGCTTCGAACCTACCTACACGGTGATCCCCGGCAAGGAAAAGGTGCTGGCGCAGTTGAAGAAGGAAGCCAAGAAGGCCAAGGCGATTTACTTGGCGGCCGACCCCGACCGCGAAGGGGAAGCGATCTGTTTTCACTTGGCGCATGAACTGGCGGGGGATGGGGCGGCGAAGAAGCCGATGCAGCGCGTCGCCTTCAACGAGATCACGAAAAAGGGAGTTCAGGAAGGTTTCGCTCATCCCGGGGCGATTGATCAGAACCTTGTGGACGCCTACCAGGCCCGCCGGGCTCTGGACCGGATTGTGGGTTACCAAATCTCGCCGCTGCTCTGGGACCGAGTGCGGCGCGGCATCTCCGCCGGGCGCGTGCAGACGCCGGCGCTCCGCCTCGTGGTGGAGCGGGAAGCCCTGATCAAGGCGTTCGTCAAGCTGGAGTACTGGACGCTGGACAGTCATTTGTCGGCGGGCAAAGCTCCCTATTTCGACGCCCGGCTATATCGGCAGTACCAGCCGGACGGCAAGCTGCCCAAGGAGGAGATCCAGGTCGAAAACGGCGAGCAGGCCGAGGCGTTGCGGGCGGCGCTCGAGACCGCGGCGTATGCGGTGCGCAGCGTTGAGACCAAGGAACGCAGGCGCAATCCGCAGCCGCCGTTTATCACCAGTAGGCTGCAGCAAGATTCGGGGCGCAAGCTGCGGTTTAGCGTCAAGCGCACCATGATGATCGCCCAGCGCCTGTATGAGGGGGTGGAGCTGGGGTCGGAAGGCCTGCAAGGCCTGATCACCTACATGCGCACCGACTCGACCCGCGTCTCCGAGGACGCCTTGGCCGAGGCGCGCGAGTTCGTCGGGAAGCAATTTGGCGTCGGCTATTTGCCGGAGCAAGCCAATCGCTTCGCCAGCAAGAAGGGCGCGCAGGACGCGCACGAAGCCATCCGTCCCACCTCGGCCTTGCGTGATCCCGATTCCGTCAAGAAGTACCTGGGGGAGGACGAGTACAAGGTCTATAAGCTGATCTGGCAGCGGTTTATCGCTTCGCAGATGCTGCCCGCCCTCTTTGACCAGACGGCCGTGGACATTGAGGCGATTGCTACCCAGGGCAAGCTCAACGGTGCCAAGTTCCAGCTCAAGACCACCGGTTCCGTGCTGAAGTTCGACGGATTCTTGAAGGTCTACGAGGAGAGCAAGGATAAGGAAGACGAAGAGGACGAGGCGCTCAAGCACAAGCTGCCGGCCTTGGCCAATGGTCAGGCGTTGAAGCTGCTGTCGGTCAAGAGCGAACAGCATTTTACCGAACCTCCGCCGCGCTACACCGAAGCGTCGCTGGTCAAGGAACTGGAAGAGAAGGGGATCGGGCGTCCCTCGACCTACGCCGCCATCCTCTCTACCATTCAGGATCGCGGTTACGTTACCAAGGTGGGGGGCAAATTCCATCCCACTGAGCTGGGCACGGTGGTCAATGAACTCTTAACCAGCAACTTTAAGGACATCTTCGAGCTCCAGTACACCGCCCGCATGGAAGAGAAGCTCGACGAAATTGAGGATGGGCGCGAGAAATGGACCGACACCCTGGCGGAGTTCTACCGCCGCTTTTCGGAGAACCTGGGGTACGCCGAAAAGCACATGCAGGACTACAAGCGCATGGAAACGCCCACGGAGCACGTGTGCGAGAAGTGCGGCAAACCCATGGTCATCCGCTGGGGCAAGCACGGGTCGTTCCTGGCCTGTAGCGGCTATCCGGAGTGCACCAACACGCGCGAGATCGCGCTCGATCTCCCCGATTTGGATTCAGCCGATGCCGGCCAGCATGAAAAAGAGGAGTTCTGCGAGAACTGCGGCCGGCCCATGGTGTTGAAGCGCGGCCGCTTCGGTCAGTTCTGGGCCTGCACCGGCTATCCCGACTGTAAGACCACCCGCCGCTTGGACGCCCAGCAGAAACAGGCCGACCGCAAGCTGGAGGAGGCCTGCCCCCAGTGCGGCAAGAATCTGGTGGTGAAGCACGGGCGGTACGGGGAATTCACCGCCTGCTCCGGGTACCCGGACTGCAAATACATCAAACAGAATCTCGTTCCCGGCTTCAAGTGTCCGCAGTGCAAGGAAGGCGACATCGCCGAAAAGCGCTCGAAACGCGGCAAGACCTTCTACGGCTGCACCCGCTACCCGAAGTGCGACTTTAGCCTGTGGCAGCGGCCGGTGCCCGAGGCCTGCCCCAGTTGCCACCATCCCTATCTGTTGAAGAAGTTCTTGAAGGCGGGGCCGATGATCGTTTGCCCCCAGGAGGGATGCGGCTACGAGCGCCCGGCAGAGGACGAAGCGGCCGCCACCGGAACTCAGGGATAGCCCTGCGCCCTCCAGCCAACGGCCGGAATCAATCCCGCGGAAATTAATGTAGCGTCGGCCGCTACCGCACATCCCAGTGGCAGAGCGGAGGAAAACCACGCCGCCCAACGGGTTTTCATGTAATATGGATAGCGGGTTTCCGACGCTTGCGGGTCAGGCCGCGATTCACTTCGGGTCTATCCGGACAAGCACTCAGACCACAAGGAGATTACGTTTCATGAAGAAGACGCTCAGTCTCGCGACCCTGATCGCGACTTTCGGCCTCATGACCTTCGCTTTCGCGGCTCCGAAGACGGTGCGGGGCTACATTATGGACACCAAGTGCTCGACCAATGCCAAGATGAAGGGCAATGCCGAGTGCGCCAAGTCCTGCGTGTCCAAGGGTTCGCCCGCGGTGTTGGTCGAGGACAACGGCACCGTCCTGAAGATCGCCAACCAGGACAAGGTGACCGACGTGGTCGGTGAGCATGTGGCGCTGACCGGCGAAGTCGCCGATGGCAGCATCACCGTGGGCACCGCCAAGGCGGTTCCGGCCCGTCACAAGAAGGCCGCCACCAAGTAAGCCTTCCGACCGCAAGCAGCATGCAAAAAGGGGTGAGTCCCTCGGGGGACTCACCCCTTTTTTTGGTTGTCCAGCACCAGCGCGGCGATCGCGCGCGCCGCATCGGGATGGGCGAAGCGTCGCGCCGCTGCTTCCATGCCGCGCCGCCGCTCGGGCTGGGCGAGCAGTTCCTCGATGGCGGTGGCGAGGGAGGCCGGGGTGAGCTCGGATTGCGGCAGCAGCACGGCGGCGCCGGCTTTGGCGAACGCCTGGGCATTGCGGAGTTGGTGCTGGTCGGCGGCGGCGGGAAAGGGGACCAAGATGGCCGCGCGTCCCACGGCCGCCAATTCCCCCAGGGTGCTCGCGCCCGCCCGGCACACCACCACCGACGCCTCCGCCATGGCGCCGGCCATGTCGTGAATAAAGTCGTGCGCGCCGCTCTGGTGCCGCAAGCGGTAGGGCCCTGGCGGCAGCACGGAAACCGCCTGATTGAGCGCGTGCGCTCCCTGACTGCCGCCGAACACCAGCACCACCGGCTGGCCCGGCGGCGGGAGCGCCCCCCGATGGGTGAAGAATTCCGGCCGCACCGGAATCCCGGTGACGACGGCGCGGCGGAAATCACGGCCGGTTTCGGGGAAATTCACCGCCGCCGCTTTGGCCCAGCGCGCTGCCCACCGGTTCGCCAGCCCCGAACGGGCGTTGACCTCGAGCAGGACTACCGGAATGCGCAGCAGGGCGGCGGCGGCCAGAGCCGGCCCCGACGCATAGCCGCCGATGCCGAAGACAACACTGGCATGGCACTCCCGCAGCAGGCGGATGCACTCCCCAATGGCACGGGGTAATTGCGTCATGGTGGCGATTCGCCGCCCCAGCCCGCGTCCCTTCAGTCCCCCGACCTGGATCAGGCGCAGTTCATAGCCCGCGGGCTGGACCAATCTGGCCTCGATGCCGCGCGCGGTGCCGACGAATACGATCCGGCGCGCGCCCGCGCGGCGCAGCTCCTCCGCCACCGCCAGCCCGGGCATGAGGTGGCCGCCCGTGCCGCCGCCGGCGATCACGATCGAGGAGTGCGAGGGGTCGGCGTTCATGGCGCTGCCTCAGGTGTGCTGGCTGACGTTCAGCAATACGCCCACCGCCGCCAGCGAAAAGATCAGCGAAGAACCGCCGTAACTGATGAAGGGCAGCGGGATGCCCTTGTTGGGAACCAGGCTGGTGACCACGCTGAAGTTGATCAACGCCTGGATGACCACCATGGCGGTGACGCCGATGGCGAGCAGCCGCCCGAAATCATCGGGCGCGCGGCGTGCGATGCGCAGTCCGCGCCACAGGAAGACGAGAAAGGCGAGCACCACCAAGGTGGTGCCGATCCAGCCCAGTTCCTCCCCCACCACCGCAAAAATAAAATCGGTGTGGGCAGCGGGCAGGAAAAACAGCTTCTGGCGGCCATCCATCAGCCCCAGACCGGTGACCCCGCCGCTGCCCACGGCGATCAGCGATTGCACGATCTGAAACGCCGCGCCTTGCGCTTGCTGCCAGGGGTGCAGGAACGCCAGCACCCGCTCGCGCCGGTACTGCACATGGAACACCAACAGATACAGCAGGGGCAGACTCGTCAAGAAGCCATAGCCCAAGAGCCGCCATCGCAGTCCCGAGACGTAGAGCATGGAAGCGGCGATCAGGACCAGCGCCACCGTGGTACCCAAATCCTTGGCCGCCACCACCAGCCCGCAAATCATGCCCAGGCCAAACAAGACCGGTCCCAGCGTGCTCCAGCGGTTGACGCTATCCAGCCGCGACTCCAGGTAGAACGCCAGAAACACGATCAGCGTAGGCTTGGCCAACTCCGAGGGCTGCAGCGATAGCGGCCCCAGATGGATCCAACGGTGCGTGTTGTGCGTGCGGTCGAGCAGAAAGACGGCGCCGAGCAGCAGCAGCGTAACCCCGAGCAGCCCGTATACCACCACCGGCTCCTTCAGCCGGCGGTAGTCGAAGCGCATGATGCCGACCAGCGCGGCGACGCCGAGCAGCGCCCCGATCGCCTGCCGCAGAACAAACCCATAAGGGGATTGCGAGCGTTCGGTGGCCATCAGCGCGGAGGCGGAAAACACCATGATCAGGCCAAAGGTGACCAAGCCCAGGGTGGTGCCGAACAGGATGCGGTCGTAGGCCAGGCGTTTGGGCATGACCTAGGCGGGCGACGGCGCCAAACCGGCGACGAGTTCCTTGAAGACCCGGCCGCGATGCCCGTAATTTTGGAATTGATCGAAGCTGGCGCAGGCGGGCGCCAGCAAGACCGTATCCCCGGGTTGGACCTGGGCCGCGGCCGCGGCCACCGCCTGGTCCAGGGTCCCGCAACGGGTAACGGCAATCGCGGCGGCGCCCAGTTGCGCCGCGATCTTTTCGGTGGCCGCGCCGATGAGCAGCACCCCGCGGGCGCGGGCGCGCAGCAGCGGGGCGAGCGGGC
>DATNAC010000007.1:0-24080 GCA_035573035.1 Terriglobales bacterium | reverse complement strand
CCCGCCAGGAAATCCGTAATCGTCTTTTTGCGTCAGCCGGGCCAGGCTGTCGTAGCCAAAGCCGCTCTCGCTGACGTTGATGCCGTTCAGGTTGCTCAAAGTGTCGGCGAGCTGGAACGGATAGCTGCTCTGCCAGCTTTGTGTGGCGGTTGAGATCACGTGGCCCGAGATGTCTGTGGCCGCGACGCTCTCCGCCAGCGGCATCTGCGTGCCCACGTAGGTGAGCGCGTTGGCGGGGGCGCCGAAATCGCCCGAGGAGTTGGTATAGGTGGTGGTGAAGCTCGTGCCCGCCACCAGATCCGAGGTGGTGACCGTGGTCGTCTTGCTGTCCCAGATCAGCGGGTTGGTTGCATTCCAGGAGGTCGCATAGGCAAAGTGCTGGTGCTCGGTCTCCGTCTGCCCGTCGGCGCTGACGTAGCGGTCGACCACGACCAGGCTGTCCACGTAGGCGGTGCAGGTGTAGTAGCTGTTGCCGCTGGGCTGGCTGAGCTGCGCCGCCTGCGATTGCGGGTCCATGCCCCAAACATAGCGCACGTAGCCGCCGTTGGGGTAGGTGATGCGGCTCAGCGCGCCGTAGGTCGGATCGTAGGCGAAGGTGTAGGTGCCCTGCGGCGTGGTGATCGAGGTGACGGCGGTGCCCGCCGTCATCTGGACGCTGGTGTTGGTGCAGGGGATCGGGCCGGCGCCGGTCACGCTCGCCTGGGCGCTGGCGGGCTCGCTCGCCCACGTCACCTGGTAGGGGTTGCTCATGCCGGAAACGCTGATGTGGTCGGTGGCCTGGGCGAAACCATCGGTGGCGACCGCAGTCCGGCCCAGGGTGTCGGTGACGGTGAGCGCGTTCGCGGGGCTGAGTTGGTAGCCGATGTCGTTGCCGTTGCGATCGATCATGGCCATCGCCACTTCGGCCGAGCCGGCGGTGGCGTCGCCGGAGAAGAGGATCTGGGTGCCGTCCGGATCGGTCACCGTCACTGTCTTCAGTCCCCACCAATTGCCGACGATTGCCGGTGACTGCGCCTGCCAGGCGCCCTCCTGGTCCTGGCTCTTCTCCGGGATGGAGCCATCGCAGGTGTCGGTCGGGCTCTGCGCCGAGTAGTCCCAGCCGGTCAGCGAGAGGTTGAAGGGCACGCGGCTGCCGTCCGTTCCCTGGTAGACGTAGCCGCTGGTCACGATGCAGGGAGTCGAGCCAATGTACTGGAGATGCTCGTTATAGGTCAGCATCGGCGCCGAGTAGCTCCAGCCGTCACTCGATAGGATGCCGGTGTCGGTGTTGTAGGCGGCAAGCTGCCCGTTGACCGAGTAGATCGCCCGGGACTCGGCGCTGTTATAGCCGATGGCGAAGCGGGGGGTCAGTTGGCGTCCGGCCGGGACCGGAAGCGGCAGCGAGAAGCTGACCGAGCCGTTCTCCGGGCTCACCGACTCGTTGAGCCCGGTAATCGGCGCCTCGGCGGGCGTGGCGGGAAGCGGCGAGGTCGCGCCGCCATAGTTGGGGGTGACGGTGGAGGGCGCCATCGCCGGCGGCTGGCTGGGCGAGCTTCCCGCCGGCGCCAGTGCCATGACGATCGCCCCGGTGGAGATGACCCCGTAGCCGGTGGGCGACCAACTGGCGGTATTGATCCCGCTCGATCCCGAAACCGGCATGGCCATGTCGGTCAGGTTCATATAGCCGTAGGCCTCGAGATCCTGGCGGGTCACTTCGGCCTCCTCCTTGCCTTCGGTGACGGCAACGCCGCTCGTGCCCACGTCCTGGCTGGCGAAGAAGCCCCAGAGCACGAGGTCGTCGCTCACCGAGGAGGTCACCGAAGGCGCGGTAATCGAGGACGGGTTGCTATTCGGTACCGGTTGGGTTGCATTCCCGGAGGCTGCGCCGGTGCCACAGTAGCCGGCGGGCGCGTCGAAGGGCGTCGTCGGGTTCACGCCCTGGTAGGCAATGGCAATGGCGGCCAACCAGGTGGAACCCCCGCTGGTGAGCGTGATCGAGGTGGGCGGCGTTGCACCCGCCGGGTAAACCAGGTAAAACAACTGCTCCTGATCCATGGGGTCCACCTGGAGCGAGCAGAAGCCCGACCAGCCGGCCGGGGTGGCGAAGCTGGTGTTCTCGCCGCGAATCGCCGCCTGGATGATGTAGAGGACATCAGTAGGTGTCGCCTGACCGCCATTCGGGAGATTTAACGTCAGCGTGCTGCCGTAGGGTGCCTGATAGGCGGTCTGCGCCGCGCCGTACTCGGTGGGGGTCTGGGCGGAGGCGACGGCGGTAAGGACAAGGAGCAGCGGCAGCAGCGCCGAGGCGGAACGGGCAACGCGGGCGAAGCGCATACGAACGTGTCTCCAGCCAACGAACTCGACGCCGCGGCGCAACCGTGTAACTGTGGTTTTGGCCCCCGCTTATGCAAGCCGGTTGCACAAAGTGAGAACTAAGAACCGGCTACTTGGCCATTGGTTGGCCAAAAGTAGGAAATAAAGTTGCGCGGGGTTGAAGCACCGCTTCCTACAAATGGTCCGGCGTGATCGGATGGCCGCAGTATCGCCGGGTCACGCCAGGCGGTAGACCGCGATGTCCAACGCCGGGATGTGTTCGAAGTCGTGGGGATTGCGGGTGAGCAGGCGGCAGTGGTGCTGGATGGCCTGGCTGGCGAGCCACAAGTCCTGAATGCGGCTGCGATGCTGGCGGCCGGCTTGGCGCACCGCCGCGGCCACGGCGCCGAAGACCATGCCGGTGACGCCGTCCATGGGTAGCACCGGCTGGCGCTGGATGCGGGTGAGGGCGGCGAGGCGGCGCTGGCGCAAGTCCTCGGAGACGGCAATCTCGGCGCCCAGGCGCAGTTCCGCCAGGGTTACGGGCGAGAGATAGACAGTATCTTCCCCGGTGAGCGCGGCCACGTCGCCGGGCGCCAGGACGCCGCGTTCGACATCGATCCAGACACAGGTGTCGAGCAAAAACGGCATTACCGGAGCCAGGGGTCCGGTGTGTCGCCCTGGAGCCGGTCGTCCTTCCAACTCACGCCGCGGATGTCGGCTTCCCAGGAGGCGGCCGCCTCATCGGGCAGGGTCCGGTAGAGGCCACCCAAAACGTCCATGGCGGTCTGGCGGGGGAGCGCGGGAACGAGCCGGGCGATCGGGCGCTGGTTGCGCTCGATCACCACCTCATCGTCCTGACCGGCGGCCAGGCGATCCAGGACTTGGCTGAGATTGCGGGCCAGTTCGGTTGCGGTCAGGGTGTGCATGACAATATGATTGTATCAGATAATACGGGGTTGTGCGGAACTGGTGGCGGGGGAGAAGTGGATCTGCTGGCGGACGGGGTCGATCCGGTCTACAAGGACGCGCAAACGTCCGCCGAGGCGGAAGCGGCGGCGGTGGCGTTCGCCGATCCACTCGTGGCTGGCGTCGCGGTAGCGGTAATCGTCGTCGTCGAGTGAACCGCTCGGGATGAAGCCCTCGATGAAGAGGCCGTCGAGCTCGACGTAGAAGCCCTGGCGGGTGACGTGCAGAATCAGCGCGTCGAACTCCTCGCCCAGGCGCTGCTCCATGAAGCGCACCTTCTTCCACTCCATGAGCTCGCGCTCGGCGTCGGCGGCGGCGCGCTCACGCTCGCTCGAAGTACGGCAGATGGGCTCGAGCGTTTCGATATCGGCGAGTTCGGCGGGCGCGGCTTGGTGGGCGAGCAGCGCCTTGAGGATGCGGTGGAGCATCAAGTCGGGGTAGCGGCGGATGGGCGAGGTGAAGTGGGTGTAGCAGGCGGTGGCGAGGGCGAAGTGGCCGACGTTGCGGGCGGAGTAGCGCGCCTGCTTGAGCGAGCGCAGCATGAGGAAGCTGAGCATGCGCTCTTCCGGGGTGCCGGCGATCTTGGCGGCCAGGCGCTGGTAGTTCTTGGGACTGATCTTGAACTTGGCGGATTGGGGGACCTCGACCACGCGTCCGCGCACGCGCATTTTCTGGATGGGCAGGGGGCCGACGCCGAGCGAGTATCCGAAGGTGGCGGCGATCTCCTCGAACTCGGCGACCTTCTTGAGGTCGGGCTGTTCGTGGATGCGGTAGGGCGAGGGCACGGCGGCGGCTTCGAGGTGGCGGGCGACGGTCTCGGCCGCGGCCAGCATGAACTCCTCGATCAGGCGGTGGGCGACGTTGCGCTCGGATTTGACGATGGCGCGCATCAGGCCGAACTCGTCAAAGGCGATCTCGGGTTCGGGGAGATCGAAGTCAATCGAGCCGCGTTTTTGGCGTTTGGCGTAGAGGATGGCTTGGAGCTCGGCCATCAACTCGAACTGGGGGTCGCCGGGGATGGCGGCGTTGACCTGGGTGTAGGTCATGCGGGCGGCGGAGCGGATGACGCCGGGTGTGATCTCGTAGGAGGCGATCTCGCCGTGCGGGTCAATGTCCATGACGCAGGACACGACCAGCCGGTCTTGGTTCGGGCGCAGGCTGCAGAGATCGGTGGAGAGCTCGGCGGGGAGCATGGGCACGGCGCGGTCGGGGAAGTAGACCGAGGTGCCGCGCAGACGGGCTTCGCGGTCGATGGGCGAACCGGGCGGGACGTAATGATCCACGTCGGCGATGTGGACCTGGAGCTGGTAATGTCCTCCGGGTTTGCGGTCAACCAGGACGGCGTCGTCGAAGTCGCGGGCGCTCTCGCCGTCAATGGTGACGATGGGCAGGTGGCGGAAGTCGCGGCGGCGGGCGAGCTCGGCGGCGGGGATCGCCGAGGTGTAAGCGGCGGCTTGGGCGAGGACCTCGGGCGGAAAGCGGTGGGGAAGGTGATGCTTGCGGATGATGATCTCGACGTCGACGCCGAAATCGTCGCGGCGGCCGAGGACTTCGAGGATGCGTCCGCGGGCGGGAGCGCCGGCGGACGGGAAGGAGGTGAGCTCGACATCCACCGCCAGGCCTTCGAGATCGGTTGATTGGCGCGGCTCCGCCGCGCGTCCCGCATCTGCTCGCGCCGGCACGGGGACCCCTTGATGCCCCATGCCGGCGCTGCGCCTCGTGGAGACGTCGACCGCGGACGAACCCAGCACGCGGTGCGGGCTGGCCTTGGCGTCAGGCGCTTCCGCGCCGGCGGGGATCAGGATGGGCTCGCGGATGCGGTCGTCAATTGGCTGGACGAAGTTGCCGCGGGCGCCGCGGTGAAAGATGCCCACCACGGTGGACTGGGAGCGGCGGAGGATGGCGACCACGGCGCCTTCGGCGCGCTGGCTGCCATCGGGCGCGGTGCGTTGCCGCACCAGACGCACCGCCACAATATCGCCGTGCATGGCGCCGCCGGTGGCCGGGGGCGCGATGAAGACGTCGCTGTGCAGGCCGGCGATGGGGGCGTCGGGAGCCACGAAGGCGAAGCCGTCGCGGTGCAGGCTGATGCGTCCGGTGAGGTCGCCGCGGGGCGGCGGGACCGGGGTCGCGGACTTGGCCGGGGTCTGGGCGGTGGGGAGGGGCGCCGGGATCTCGTAGAGGTGGCGGCGCTCGATGAGCTGGCGCGAGGCGACCAGCTCGTGCAGCAGGGTGCGCAGCGCCTGGCGTTCTCCGCCGCGGACGTTGAGCTCGCGCAGCAGTTGCTTGAGGGTGGCGCGCCGGTGCGGGCAGCCGGCAATCAAGTGCAGCACCCGGTCGGCGCGGGTGCCCGAGCCATTCTTCGGTGCATGAGGCGGGGGCGGCGGGGCGGCGGGGCGCGGGGAGCGTTGGGGTCCGGCGCGCCGGCGCGGCGGCTTCACTCACGCACCGCCTGGGCGCGGCGCTCCACCAGCCAGGCGTGCACGAGCGCGTCGAGGTCGCCGTCGAGCACGCGGTTGACGTCGCCGATTTCGACCTTGGTGCGGGTGTCCTTGCACATTTGGTAGGGCTGGAGGACGTAGGAGCGGATCTGGCTGCCGAAGTCGATGTCGAGCTTGGAGTCCTCCACCTTGCGGGCGGCGGCGCGTTTTTTCTCGAGCTCGAACTCGTAGAGGCGCGAGCGCAGGATCTTCATCGCCATGTCCTTGTTTTTGTGCTGGGAGCGCTCGTTCTGGCACTGGACGACGATGTTGGTGGGGAGGTGGACGATGCGCACGGCGGAGTCGGTCATGTTGACGTGTTGTCCGCCCTTGCCGCCGGCGCGGAAGGTGTCGATGCGCAGGTCCTCCTCGCGGATGTTGATCTCGATGCGGTCGTCGATCTCGGGGCTGACGAAGACGCTGGCGAAGGAGGTGTGGCGGCGCTTGGCCTGATCGAAGGGCGAGATGCGCACCAGGCGGTGGACGCCGGATTCGGATTGGAGCAGACCGTAGGCGTAGTCGCCCTCGACCGTGAGGGTGGCCGACTTGATGCCGGCTTCCTCGCCCTCCTGGCGGTCGTTGAGCGTGACCTTAAAGCGGTGGCGCTCGGCCCAGCGCGTGTACATGCGCAGCAGCATCTCGGCCCAGTCCTGGCTCTCGGTGCCGCCGGCGCCGGGGTGGATGGTGAGAATCGCGTTGAGCGAATCGTGCTCGCCGCCGAGCAGGGTGCGGGTTTCGATCTCGTCGAGCGAGCCGCGGAGCTGTTCGATGGAGTGCTGGTAGTCCTCAAGCACGGGCTCGCCCTCGCGGGCGAGCTCGCGCAGGGCGCCGAGGTCGTCGAGGGCGCCGGCGAGCTTCTGGTCGTCGTCGAGCAGTTCCTGGAGGCGTTTGCGGGAACGGTTGACGGATTGGGAGCGGGCGGGGTCGCTCCAGAAGTCGGGGGCGGCGGTTTGCTGGTCGAGCGCCTCGAGTTGGCGGTTCAGCGCGGGCGGGTCAAAGATACACCCGGACGTCGTGGGCCTTGGCGGCCAGTTCCTGGTGGGTGCGCTCGAGATCGTCGCGGTCCATTACTTATAATACCGCCGGGCCCCCGGCGGCGTTGCTAGGTGCGCGCGGGCGCCCGGCTTCGCCGCCCGCGCTCGCAGACAACGAGAGCGCTGCGCGGGGGCCCTACGCCCCACTCCGCTCCTCTTGTTGGGCTTCGTGGGCGTCCCAACGGGCGAGCCAGCGGGCCCATTCGTCGGGGGGGAAGTCCGAGGAGTAGGTGCGTTCGAAGACTTTGCGGCGGAGGTCACGCTCGGAGATGCCGGGGTAGTCGCGGCGGATGCCGGCGATGACCAGGGTGCGGGCGGCGTCGAACATGCTGCCGACCATACGCACCCGCTCCTCCGGCGTAAGGCGGCGGTAGAGTTCGGTGAGGCGGGCCTCGGCCCAGGGCGAGGTATCGTTCATGGCGTCCGCACCTCGCGCAGGAGCTCGTCCACGCCCAATTCGCGGGACCACGTGCGCATATACTCCCGATCGAGCGCCTCGACCGAGTCGAGCAGAAGCCGGACGTCGCGCAGTTGGAAGTCGGAGCGGCTCTCCCGCGCCCAGTCCAGCTTGGAGAGAATCAGATCCTCGGGCGCCACCACCCACATCTCCTCGCCGTCCACCTGAAGGCGGCGCCGGCGGTCGAACTCGGTGCGGCGGTAGGGACTGTCTTTCCGTACGATCAGGTCGATCTTGACCAGCAACGCGTTGTGAATCACGCAGCACAAACCGCGGCGTTCGAGGGCGTGGCGGAGATCGTCGGGGTCGAGGAGAAACTCGTCGTCAAAGAGCGCGGCGAGCCGGGAGGCGTCGCGCGGCTCGACGGCGACCACGATATCCACGTCGCGGGTCATGCGCGGGCGGGAGTAGACGGCCAACGCGACGGAGCCGGTCACCATGTAGGCGATGCCGGCCCCTTCGAGGCGGCGGCCCACCGTCTGAAGAACTCGGATTTCCGGGCTAGAGTCCACTGGGGCTTAGGTTAGCAAATCGGTTCCCCAGGCTTGGCGGCACGGTGCGGGTTGCATGCGGGGGCGGTTGGGTGCAGAATGCAGGCGTTCTGTCCAGTTGGGGAGCGATCCAGAGCCATTGGGGTCGCGAGGAGCCAATCGCAATGAGCAAAGACAAACTGATACGGATCTGGATATCCACCGCTGTCCTTTCGTTTGTCCTGGAGGGCGGCTTCAGCCGGCTGATGCAAGGCGCCATGGGGCGGAATCAACTCTTGCCCTGGCACACGCTGGGGGCGCGGGGACTGTGGTTGATGGCGATCGTGGCGATCATCGGTGGGTTGGCGTTCGCCGCCATGTTTCTGCAGGGCTACCGCGGCCTGGGAGCGAAGGAAGGGGTGCGCTTCGGGTTTTGGGTGACGCTGCTGGCCGGTATTCCCTCCACCCTGGCCTTCGCGGCGATGCTGCCGATGGGACGGCGGCTGCCGGCGGAGTTCATTGGCGCGGATTTTGTGACCTTCCTGGTTTGCGGCATCGTGGCGGCGGCGATCGCGGGGAGCGGCGCGGCGCAGAAGGCGGGAGCGGCGGGGGCCTGAGCCCAGCGCTATCGCAGCCGCAGCGAGGCGGGGGCGAGGCCGTCGGACTCGGCGTGGAGGGTGATGGCGCCCGGGTCGGAGCGGGTGGCCACCAGGGCCATGGCGAGGCCGTTGAAGGTAGTGCGCTGGGAGGCGTGGTCGGGCTCGTGGCTGCTGGGGTCGCCGTTGCCGACGCCGAGGATGCGGGCGGGGCCGTCGAGCGCGAAGCGAACCAGATTGGCGGCGGTGGGGACGGGGCGGCCCTGGGGGTCGAGGATCGCCACGTTGACCACGGCGAGATCGGGTGCGGCGGGGGCAAGTTGCGGCCGGTCGGCGGTGAGGGCGATGCGCGCCGGGGCGCCGGCGGTTTCGCGGCGCGAAACCAACCCTCCGCCGCGCGCCTCGAGCACGCCGGGGGCGTAGGGGACGCTCCACTCGAGATGGCCGTTGGGCTCGACGTTCCTGGCGCCCAGGCTGCGGCCGTTCAAGAAGAGCTCGACGCGCGCAACATTGGTGTGGCACCAGACCGAGATGGGCTGGCCCTCCTGCCCTTCCCAGTTCCAGTGCGGAAACAGGTGCAGCACCGGCTGTTTTTGCCACCAGGCGCGGTAGTAATAGTAGCTGTCCTTGGGGAACCCGCAGGTGTCCATGATGCCGAAGTGCGAGCTGATGCAGGGCCAGCCGTACGGGCTGGGCTCGCCGCGGTAATCGAAGCCGGTCCAGGCGAAGCCGCCGGTTAGGAAGGGGCGGTCGGCGAAGATCTTCCACCAGCCCTCGGCGTTGAGGGCGTAGCTGGGATAGTTGACGTCGTAGGCGCTGACGTAGCCGCGCACCTTGTCATTGGCGTAGATGCCGCGGGTGGAGACGGCGCTGGCGGTCTCGCTGCCGATTGAAGGCTGCCGGGGGAACTGGCGGTGGAACGCGTCAATATGGGGCCCGGTGAGGGCGCTGCCGCCGCCGTTGCCGTAGTTGAAGCCTTGGACGTCCACGACGGCGGAGACGCCGCGGCCCCAGCCGCCGTTCATGGCGACGGTCACCGGGCGGGTGGGGTCGAGGCGGCGCACCAGGCGCTTCATGCTGGCTACGACGTCAGAGCCGATGGGGGAGCCCTGCTGCGGTTCCTCGTTGCCCAGCGACCAAAGGATCACGCTGGGATGGTTGCGGTCGCGGCGGACCAAGCGTTCGAGCTGGCCGAGGCCCTCGGGGGTGGAGCTCATCATGCGGGTCTCGTCCATCACCAGCATGCCGATGCGGTCGCAGGTGTCGAGCAGCTCGGGGGTGGGCGGGTTGTGGGAGGTGCGGTAGGCGTTCGAGCCCATGCTCAAGAGCCGTTCGACGCGGTAGGCCTGGAGCCGGTCGGGGAGGGCGGCGCCGACGCCGGCGTGATCCTGGTGGTTGCAGGTTCCTTGAATCTTTACCGGCTTGTCGTTCAGGAAGAAGCCCCGGTCGGGATCGAAGCGGATGGTGCGGATGCCGAAGGGGATCGCGATGCTGTCGGTGACGCTTCCGGCGGCCTCGATGGTGGAGACGGCTTGATAGAGGTGCGGCGCCTCGAGCGACCAGAGGCGGGGCGCCGCCACGGTGGCCGAGGCGGTGACCTCGGCATCGGCGAAAGCGGGAACGGTAACGGGGCCCGAGCGCGCGGTGGCAACGAGGCGGCCATCGGCGTCGTGCAGGGCGGTGACGACGCGGCAGGCAACCGGGGCGCCGGATTGGTTATGGATCGAGGATGCAACCGTGACCGCGGCGGCGCGTCCGCGGACGGTCGAGCGGATGGCGGTGGTCGAGGGGTCGAGGTGAACCGGGTGGGTTTGGGTCAGCCAGACGTGGCGGTAGATGCCGGCGCCTTCGTAGAACCAGCCCTCGCCGAGGGTGGCATCCACGCGGACGGCGAGGAGGTTGTCGCCGTCGCCCGGCGCGGCGCCGGCGGCGGGGATGCGGGCGAGATCGGTGATGTCGCAGCGGAAGGGGGCGTAGCCGCTGAAGTTGACCCCGAGGTACTCGCCGTTGAGGAACACCATGGCGTTGCGGAAGACGCCATCGAACTCGATGGTGAGGCGGCGTCCGGCGGATTCGGGGCCGAGCCGGAGGCGGCGGCGGTACCAACCGATGCTGGTCGCGGGGTAGGCGCGGCCGAGGGGTTTGCTGCCGTGGTCGGTCAGGGCGGGGTCCTGGTGAAAGGGGAGATCCACGGCCCAGTCGTGGGGCAGCTCCAATTCAGACCACGCGGAGTCGTCGAAGTTGGCGCGGGTGACGCGTCCGGCGCCGGTGGCTTTGGCAAAGGTGGATTGGTCGCGCCCGAAGGCGAAATCGTCGGCGGCCTCGTCGGCGTTGCCGAGATGGAAGCGCCAGCCGGCGTCGAGGGACTGGCGGCGTTCGACCGGCGGCAGCGGCGGCAAAGCGGCGGTCTGCCCGCCGCGCGGCATGGCATCGACGGCCTGAGCGGCAGCGGGGAGGAGTGGGCCGGCGGCGGCGAGCGAGGCCGCGGCCAGACCGGACTTAAGCAGGCCGCGCCGGGTGATCGGCAAGCAGGAGGTCAGGGGTTCAGACGCTGGTGGTTTTTCTTCTTCCATAAAGATCTCCCGAGGCCATAGAGGGCCAAGGCGGCGGCGGCCAGGAGACAGGCGAAGGCGAGCCAGTCGCCGTGGCGGGTATAGAAGGTGAGCGCGGAGGAGGGGGCAAAGCTGGCGTCGAGCACGCCGGAGGTGAAGCGCGGCAGGGAGGCGGTGACGCGCCCATAGGGATCAATCACGGCGGTGATGCCGTTGTCGGTGTCGCGCAGCAGCCAGCGCCGGTTCTCCATGGCGCGCACCTGGGCCATCATCAGACCCTGAGGCGCGGCGGAGGAGTTGCCGTACCAACTGTCGTCGGAAAGGTTAACCAGGAACTCGGCTCCCTGGGCGACGTTGTGCCGGGCCAACGCCGGGAAGATGGACTCGTAACAGATCATGACGGCGAATCGGTGCGGACCGAGCGGGAGCAGCGCCGGCGCCGAACCGGGGACGAAGTCGCTCACATCCTGCACCAGCTTGCCCACGCCGCCGAGGCTGGCGATCCAGGCGGGCAGCGGGTCGTACTCGCCGAAGGGCACGAGGTGCATTTTGTCGTAGCGGGGGCCGATGGTGCCGTCGGCGTTGATCAGTTGGGCCGAGTTGCGCGGCTGGTGGTAGTTGGGCACGCCCAGAGCGGAGAGCGGGTAGGAGACCTCCTCGAAGAGGAATGCGGCGTGGGTGGCGTCGAGCAGGCGCGCGGACATCCGCTGGAACTGAGGCTGGAGCTCGAAGTTGAGCGGGGCGGGCTGCTCGGGCCAGAGGATGAGGTTTACCGGCGGCGTGCCGGGCGGGGTGGAGAGGCGCTCCTGGGTTTGGAGGAACGTATTCAACGTACTCGAGGTCCAGTTGAGGCCGAGCGCGGTGTTGGGCTGGACCAGCCGGGCGCGCAGCGGCCGGGGCAGCGCGGCGGGAGGGTGGTAGGGCAGGGTGGCGAAGCCGAGAATCAGCACCAGGCCGATGGCGGGGAGGGCCAGCGTGGCGGTGCGCCGGGCGCGGTGCAGCAACAGGGCGGCGACGCAGGTGTTGGCGAGCGCGATCAGCAGGCTGGCGCCGTAGATGCCGGTCCAGGGAACCACCAGCATGAAGCCGGCGTGCTGGTACTGCGAGTAGCCCAGGAGGTTCCAGGGGAAGCCGCCCATGGGCGTGTAGGTGCGGAACCACTCGACCGCAACCCACAGAAAGGGCAGCGGTACGAGGCGGTGACCGAGCGAGTTGCCCAGCCAGTAGCCAAGCACCGCAAACAGGCCGAGGTAGCTGCCCATGAGCAGCAGGAAGAGCACGAAGACAACCGCGGCTATAGGGCGGCTGAGGTCGCCGTAATGATGAATCGTCGTGGCGATCCAGGGGCAGCTCAGCGCAAAGAACAGAAACCCCGCCAGGTAGCCGCCCCAAAATGCTTGCCAAGCGCCGCGGGCGCGGGCAATAACGATGAACAGCGGAACGAGCGCCACCCAGGCGAGCCAATCCCAGCCAAAGCGGGGAAACAACACCCCCAGGGCGAGGCCGCTGGCGGCGGAGGCGGTCAGCGCGGCGGTCCAGCCGGCGGTGGCGGTCCCGGGTGGAGCGACACGGTCCTGAAAGGACGAAGTTGTCACCTTGCCATGATGGTAGAGGACGAACGGGGACGCAAGGGTGGGGTTAGGTGTGGCCGTTGCCGGAAAAGCGGCGGTGCAGCAGGTCCATCAGAGCGTTGAATTTGGCGTCGGACTTGGCTTGGGCCTCGGCTTGTTCGGCCTGGCGGGCGGCGCTCTGAGCGGCGAACCCATCCATGCGGACCGTCATCTGGTCCATTCTTGCCGTTAGGCGATCAATGTTTTCCGAGTTTCGCCGGATTCCGGCAAAGACGCGGCGGGCGGTTTCGCGGCCGACACGGGCCATGGTTTCGAGCTCGCGCTCGAAGCGGTCCTGGCGGGCGTCGAGGCGGGCACCGGACTGCAGCAGGAACTCGATCGCCTTGTCGACGTCCATAAGCGCAGTATACGCTCCGAAACTAGTCGAGCAGGGCGGGCTCCGGCTCAGGCGGCGGAGCGGTGACAAGGGGGCGAGGGCGGGGATCGAGGAGGTGGCGGCGCAGGTCGTCGTGATCCTCGAAGTAGTTGTGCACCAGTCGCTCGATGGCGCGGGCGCGCATTTGGTCGCGGGTGATCAGGGGCGAGTACACGTACGCCCGGCCCTGGCGGGCGCGGGTGACGACTTGCTTGCGCAACAGGCGGTCGAGGACGGTGAGGACGGTGGTATAGGCCAGTGGGCGTCCGCGCGCGGCCAGCCGGGCGTGGACGTCGGCCACCGGGGCGCGTTCCAGCGCCCACAGCGCCGCCAAACAGTCGAGCTCGAGCTGCGGCAGCTCGCTGCCGGAGCGCGAGGTCATTGGCCGAGACCCGGGAGGGGGTTGGCGCTCTCCGTATTCGCGGCCGCGCCCGCATCCGCCCGGCCGGCGCCGGCGGCGAGCCAGCGCTCGGTGCGGAGCAGCGGGCGCTCCAGCGAGCGGTTGAAGGCCGTCCACTCGGCGTTGGTGGGGGCTTCCTGCTGGAGCTGGGTATGCATGGCTTGCATTTTGGAATCCATGTCGTCCAACTGGTGCAGGAGCAGGGCTTCGGGAAACATGGGCAGCTTCGGGCTGCCGAAGGCATACTGGCCGTGATGGCTGATGATGAGGTGCTCGACCAGGGTCTGCAGCGCATGCGGAAAATCCGGGAGCGCCGCGAGCTTGCGGTGCAGCAGCTCGAGCACGATCACCATGTGTCCCAGGAGCTGCCCCGAGGTGGTATAGGCGAAGCTGCGCTGGTAGCTGAGCTCCTCGATCTTGCCGAGGTCGTGCAGCAGGATGCCGGTGAGCAACAGGTCCCGGTCCACGAAAGGATAGTTGCGCAGCACCAGCTCGCCGAGCCGGCAGAGCGAGGTGACGTGCTCCAGCAGCCCGCCGAGGTAGGCGTGATGGAGAGCCTTGGCGGCGGGAGCGATCTGGTAGCGGCGGGCGATATCCGGGTCCTGAAAGATGGCTTGCAGCAGGGCGCGCAGGTGCGGGTTTTGCACGCTGGCCACACGCTCCAGCAGCTCGGCGAACATGGCGCCGACGTCGGCGGTGGTGGCGGGCAGGTAATCGGCGAGCTGGACGTCCCGCTCCTCGACCCGGCGCAGGCGCTCGATGGTTAGTTGGGGCTTCTCCCGGTAGAGCTTGACCACGCCGCGGACGCGGATAAAGTCGTCGCGCTCGAAGCTGTTCTGCACTTCGGCGACGCGGTCCCACATGTTGGCGTCAATCTGGCCGGTGCGGTCGCCCAGGGTGAGCGAGAGGTAGTTGTCGCCGTCCTTTTTCTGGCGGAGGTCTTTCCGGTGCACCAGGAAGACGCTGGTGATGGTGCTGTCGGCGACCAGTTCGGCGACGAAACAGGGCTTGAGCGGTTCAGACATTCTCGCCTAGAGGCCGCCGCCGCCCATATTGAAGCCGCTACCCTTCTTGTCCTTGTCGGTGGGTTTGGGCAAGTCGCTGGGGAGAACGCGCTGGTAATGGGTGATGTCGGGGCTCAGGCTGGCATTCGCGCCGGTATCGATGTAGCCCGGTTTGACGGTGATGTAGGCGTCCTGGCGCAGCTTGGCCAGGTAGGTCTGCAACTCGGGCCGCAGCATCTGTTGGTAGAGCTGGTAGCTGATCTCGGGGCTGGCATCGGCGAGGGATTCCTGGCCGGCGTGATGCACGGCCGTCACTTTGAGGATCAAGTACCCGTTGGGAACCTCCTCGACCGGGGTGACGCCGCCCACGGGCAAGCTGAACAGGGTGGCGGCCAGCTTGGCCTCCAACTGATCCTTTTTCTGGAAGCCGATGTCACCGCCTTGGGCGGCGGTATCGGCGTTGGAGTACTTCTGCGCGAGCTTGGCGTAATCCTCGCCGGCGGCGGCGCGCTGCTGCACCTGGTCGGCGAGATCCTTGAGCCGTTTTTTCTCCGCGTCGGTCTTGCCCTCGGTCTTGATCAGGATCTCGCTCAAGCCGACCTCATCGCCGCGGAGGAAATTGGACTTGTGTTCGTTGTAAAACTTGGCGATCTGCGCCGGCGTAGCTTGGGGAACGCGGGGAGCCACGTCTTCTTCAATTACTTTTTGCTGCAAGATCTGGTTGGTGATCGACTGTTTGAAATCCTCGTAGCCCTCGCCCTGGCCTTCAATCGCCTTTTGCAGATCCTCCATGGAAGCGAGGTGGTTCTGCTGGCGCAACTGGTCGAGCTGCAGGACGGTTTCGGTCTCGGCGCTCATGCCGAGGTCGCTGGCCTTCTGGTCGAGCAGTTGGTTATCAATCAGGTTGGCGAGCAGGTCTTTCTCTTGGGTGTCGATCTGCGTCTGGGTGAGCGGGGTGCCGGACTTTTGGGCTTGATCCTGCAAGGATTGCAGCAGATCCGACTTGGCGTTTTGCAGGTCGGTGGTGGTGATGATCTTGTTGTTGACGCGCGCGACGATCTCCTCCACCACGGTGGCCTTGGGCGGCGGCGGTTCGGAGGCGAGCATGGACTTGCCGGGATCGGAGAGAACCGGGGCGGCGGGCGCAGCCGCGGCGGTTTTGGCCGCGGACTTCGCTTTGGGCGCGGTCTTGGAGGGGGCGGCGGATTGCGCCAACAGGGATACGGAAGCGGCGGCGAGAACGAAAGTAAGAGCACCGGAAATGCGGGGCATGGTTCATTATCGTACAAATGTCGAGCTCGGGACACGCCGGAGGAGCATGCGGTACCATGGCAACGTCATGGAGGACAGGAGGGCTGGATGAGGAGACGCCGGCAGTGGCTGCGACAGGCATGCGTGTTGGGCGGCCTGTATGTGGGGCTGATAGCGCAGGGCGGGGCGAGTACGCCGGGGGCGCAGGATGCGGCTCTGCGTCAGCAGGCCGCGAAGGAGTACCAGAGCGGCGACTTTGCCGCGGCCAGCCGTGACCTGGCGGCGCTGGTCAAGACCGCGCCCCGGGATGCCGCGCTGCAGAATCTGCTGGGGCAGGCGCTATTCCGCCAGGGGCGCACGGGGGAGGCGGCGACGCACTTCCAAAGCGCCTTGGACTTGGGCGGGGACAAGCTGTCGCTCACCTGGCGGCGGGTGATCACCGATCAATTGGCGATGGCGCTGGGCATGAGCGGCAACCTGCAGCGTTCGCATGCGGTACTGGCCGCGGCGATCGCGCGCGATCCCGACTATGCGTTGAACTATTACAACCAGGCGTGCGCCTATGCCGCGGAGAACAACAAGAGCGCCGCACTGGCCAGCCTGAAGCAGGCGCTGGAGCGGAAGAACACCATGATCGCGGGCGAGCAGTTTCCCGATCCGCGCAGCGACGATTCCTTTGCCGCTTACGCGAAAGACCCCGACTTCGTCAGCCTGGTGGCAGCCTATATTCACTAATGCGCCGGGCCCCCGGCTTCGCCGCCCGGCTCGCAGACTTCCGGAGCGCTGCGCGGGGGCCTACGCCCCGCTCCGCTGACGCGTTAGCCCTGGGCGACGGGCTGGGCTTTGGTTAGGGCGAGGCCGGCTACTACGCGGATTAGGTGGGGCGGGTGAACCGGCTTGGGGATGTGTTCCTGAAACCCGGCGTGGAGCAGGCGCAGGCGGTCCTGGGCGCCGGCGTAGGCGGTGAGGGCCGCGACCGGGACCCGGGCGCCGCGGCGCAGGGCGCGGATCTGGCGCACCAACGCGTAGCCATCCTGCTCGGGCATTTCGATGTCGGAGACCACGACTTGCGGGATTTCGCGCTTGAACAGCGCGAGCGCCTCGGCGGCGGAAGCGGCGAGGCGGACTATGGCGCCGTGCTGGCCGAGAATGCGGGCGACCAGATCGCGGGCGTCGGGATCGTCGTCCACCACCAGCACGCGCAGGCCTTCCACCGAGGGCATGGGGGTGGTTTCGCCGTGGGGAGGCGGGGCCTGGCTGGCGGCCAAAGGGAAACTTACGGTAAAGCAGGCGCCCGTGGGGGTCCCGGGAGCAGGCGCGCGATTGGAGGCGGTGATTTCGCCGCCGTGCCGTTCCACCAGGTGGCGGACGATGGTCAGGCCCAGCCCCAACCCGCGTTGGCTGCGCGTGCTGGAGGTGTCGGCCTGGCGGAAGCGCTCGAAAATGTAGGGCAGGAAGTCGGGAGCGATGCCGGGTCCGTTATCGCATACGATGAGCTCGATCCTGCCGTCGCGGGTGTCGGGCTGTAAACCGACCTCGACCCGTCCGCCCAAAGGGGCGAACTTGAGCGCGTTGGAGAGCAGGTTGGCGGTGATTTGCTGCAAGCGGGCGGGGTCGCCTTCGATGGTGAAGCCGCGGTCGTCGTCGCTGTGCGCGGGCAAGGCCAGCTTGAGCTCGATCTGCTTGGCCGCGGCGGCGGGACGGATGGAGTCCACCGCGTTCTGGACGGTGGGGGTGAGCGGCACGGGCTGCAGATCGAACTCGAGTTTGCCGCTGATGATGCGGCTGACGTCGAGCAGGTCGGCCACCAGACGGGCTTGGGCCAAGGCGTTGCGTTGGATGGTTTCGGCCGCCTTCAACTGGTCGGCGGCGTCGAGTCCGCCGCTGAGCAGCAGGTGGGCCCAGCCGGAGATGGCGTTGAGCGGGGTGCGGAGCTCGTGGGAGAGGGTGGCGAGGAACTCGTCCTTGAGGCGGTTGGCGCGCTCGGCCTCCTGGCGGGCCCCGTTAATTTCGGCGGTGCGCTCCGAGACGCGCTGTTCGAGCTCCTGATTGAGACGCTCCAGCTCCCCGGTCTTGCGATACAAGTCGCAGAAAACCGCGACCTTGGCGCGCAGGATCTCGGGGATGATGGGGACCGAGATGTAGTCCACCGCGCCGGAGTCATAGCCTTTGAGGCGGTAGGCGTCCTCCACCATCACGCCCGAGACCAGGATGATGGCGGTTTTTTGAAAGCGGGGATGGTTGCGGATCATGCGGGCGAGCTCGAAGCCGTCGAGCTCGGGCATGACCACGTCCACCAGCACCACCGCGATCTCGGTCTTGAGCAGCAGATCGAGCGCCTCATTGCCCGAGTTGGCGCGGATGAGGTTCTCGCCCAGGCCCTGCAGCACGGTCTCATAGCTGAGCAGGCGCGAGGGCTGGTCATCCACCAGCAGGATATTGATGGGCGGGCGGGAACTCATGGATCAGCGGTGCAGCCAAGTACGCAGCGAGGATAGCAGTTGTTCGGTGTTGACCGGCTTGGCGAGGTAGTCGGAGGCCCCCGCCTGGAGGCAGCGTTCGCGGTCGCCTTTCATGGCCTTGGCGGTGAGGGCGACGATGGGCAGGCGCTGGAAGGCGCGGTTCTGGCGGATGAGGCGCATGGTCTCGAAGCCGTCCATTTCCGGCATCATGATGTCCATCAGCACCAGGGCGATGTGGGGAGTGGCATCGAGCAGGTCGAGGGCCTCGCGCCCGGTGGAGGCGGAGACGACCTTCATGCCGCGGCGCTCGAGCACGCTGCTGAGGGCGAAGATGTTGCGCACGTCGTCGTCCACCACCAGCACCTGCTTGCCGACGAGATCCTCGTCGGAGCGGTGCAGGCGCTCGATCATGCCGCGCTTGTCGGCGGGCAGATCGGCCAGGACGCGGTGCAGGAAGAGGGCGGTCTCGTCGAAGAGGCGTTCCGGCGACTCGACCCCCTTGACCACCACGCTGCGGGCCATGGAGCGCAGCCGGGCGTCCTCCTCGCTGGTGAGCTCCTTGCCGGTGAAGACGACGGTGGGCAGGTCGCGCAACCCGGGGTCGGAGGCGAGTTTATCCAGGACTTCGAAGCCGGACATATCCTGCAGGCGCAGATCGAGCACGATGCAGTCGAAATTCTGCTCACGCAAGCGCGCCAGGGCGCGTTCGCCCGAGGAGGCGGTTTCGATTTCGATGTCGTCGTGGGCCAGCAGGGCGCGGATGCTGAGCTGCTCGGCGGGATCGTCCTCGACGACCAGCAGGCGGCGGCGCTGGGCGGCGGCGTAGGACTTGATGCGGGCCAGGGCATCCTCCAGGCCCTGCGTGGTGGCGGGTTTGGTGATGAAGCTGAAGGCGCCGCGATTGAGCCCGTGCTGGCGGTCCTCATCCAGGGTGACGATCTGCACGGGGATGTGGCGGGTGGCGGGATCCTGCTTGAGCTGGGCCAGCACCGACCAGCCCAGCATATCCGGGAGGTAGAGGTCGAGAGAGATTGCGTTGGGCAGGAAGCGGCGGGCCAACTCGAGGCCTTCGGCGCCGCGTTGGGCGACCACCACTTTGAAGCCGCCGGCGCGGGCGCGCTCCACCAGGATGCGGGCGTAGGCGGGTTCGTCCTCAATAATGAGCAGGGCCGGTACGGGCGAGGTGCCCGCGGGCAGCTCCGCCAACTCTTCGCGGTCGTCGGGGATGGCTTCCGGGGCGCGCTCGGGCAGGCGTGGGGCCGCGTGGAGCGCCTCGGTGCTGACCGCGGCACGCGGCCGGCGCTCGTTGCCCGCGCCGCCGCCGGCGGCGCCGGAATAGTTGACCGGGAGATAGAGCGTAAAGGTACTGCCCGCCCCGGGGGTGCTGCGCAGCTGGATCTCGCCGCCCAGCAGCGACGCCAGCTCGCGGCTGATGGCCAGTCCCAGCCCGGTGCCGCCGTACTTGCGGCTGGTGGAGGCATCCGCCTGTTGGAAGGCCTCGAAGATGATTTTCTGCTTTTCGGGCGGAATGCCGATGCCCGAGTCGGCAACCGAAAACGCCACCACCGGACCGCCGTTGTTGAGCACCAGGTGGTTGGGACTCCAGCCCGAGGGCGCGAGATTCACGGCGATTTTGACGCTGCCCTGGGAGGTGAATTTGAAAGCGTTGGAGAGCAGGTTCTTGAGCACCTGCATTAGCCGCTTGGAGTCGGTGGTCAGAATCGGGGGGAGTTGGTCGCCGGCGGTGACATCGAACGCGAGATGGCGGGATTCCGCCTCGTGGCGGAAGGTACGCTCCACCGTCTCGAGCAGCGTGGCCGCCTGGATTTTTTCAATGTCGATGCTGACCGTGCCCGACTCGATCTTGGAGAGGTCGAGAATGTCGGTGATCAGGTTGAGCAGGTCGGTGCCGGCGCCGTGGATGGTGCGGGCGTACTCGATCTGGCGGGGGTTGAGGTTGCCGTCGGCGTTCTCGCCCAACTGCTGGCCCAGGATGAGGATGCTATTGAGCGGGGTGCGCAGCTCGTGCGACATGTTGGCCAGGAACTCGGACTTGTACTTGGAGGTGAGCGCGAGCTCGTCGGCCTTTTCCTCCAGCGCGCGGCGGGCGTGCTCGATTTCCTGGTTCTTCTGTTCCACCTCGGCGTTCTGCTCGGCCAGCTGCTGCGCCTTTTGCGCCAACTGCTCGTTCTTTTCCTGGAGCTCGATCTGCTGCGCCTGCAGCTCGGTGGCGAGCTGCTGGGATTGTCCCAAGAGGCCCTCGGTCTTCATGGTGGCTTCGATACTGTTGAGCACGATGCCGATGCTGGCGGTGAGCTGTTCCAGGAAGGCGAGGTGGGAATCGGTGAAGGGAATGAGCGAGGCCAGTTCGATGACGGCCTTGATGTTGCCTTCGAAGGTGACCGGGAGAACGACCACACTGCGCGGCGCGGCCTGAAACAGCCCGGAGCGGATGGCCACGGTGCCGGGCGGGATGTCGCTCAGCAGGATGCCCTGCTTTTCGGTGGCGCACTGCCCGACCAAGCCTTCGCCGAAGCGCAAGCGCTGGCGCGACTGGGGCAGCGGGATGGTGCCGGAGGACTCGCCATCGGCGTCGGCGTAGGCGGCGAGCAGTTCCAGCCGGCCATTGGGCTCGCCGCCCTCGGCGCGGTAGATAAGCCCGTGTTGCGCCCCCACCAAGGGCGCCAACTGGGAGAGCAGAATGCGGCCCACCGTGGCCAGGTCGCGCTGCCCTTGCAGCATGCCGGTGACGCGTGCCAGGTTGGTCTTCAGCCAGTCTTCCTCGCGGCCGCGCTCGGTGGTGCGGCGGAGGTTGGTGATCATGGTGTTGATGTTGTCCTTGAGCTCGGCCACCTCGCCGCGGGCATTGACCTGAATGGAGCGGGTGAGGTCGCCCTTGGTGACGGCGGTGGCGACCTCGGCGATGGCGCGCACCTGGGTGGTGAGGTTGGCGGCGAGCAGGTTGACGTTGCCGGTGAGATCTTTCCAGGTGCCGGCGGCGCCGGGCACGTTGGCCTGGCCGCCCAAGCGGCCCTCGACGCCGACCTCGCGCGCCACGGTGGTGACCTGGGCGGCGAAGGTGGCGAGCGTGGCGGTCATGCCGTTGATGGTGTCGGCCAGGGCGGCGACCTCGCCGCGGGCGCGGACGGTGAGGTTCTGGCTGAGGTCGCCGTTGGCCACCGCGGTCACGACTTTGACGATGCCGCGCACCTGTTCGGTCAGGTTGGTGGCCATGACGTTGACGTTATCGGTGAGGTCCTTCCAGGTGCCGGCCACGCCGGGCACCTGGGCCTGGCCGCCCAGGTTGCCTTCGGTCCCGACCTCGCGGGCGACGCGGGTGACCTCGGCGGCGAAGGCGCGGAGCTGATCCACCATGGTGTTGATGGTGTTCTTGAGCTCGAGGATTTCGCCCTGCACATCCACCGTGATCTTGCGCGAAAGATCGCCGCGGGCGACGGCGGTGGTGACCTCGGCGATGTTGCGCACCTGGGTGGTGAGGTTGGCGGCGAGCAGGTTGACGTTGTCGGTGAGATCCTTCCAGGTGCCGGCCACCCCCGGCACCACCGCCTGGCCGCCCAGGCGTCCATCGGTGCCGACCTCGCGGGCGACGCGGGTGACCTCCGCGGCGAAGCTGCGGAGCTGATCCACCATGGTGTTGAGCGTTTCCTTGAGCAGCAGGATCTCGCCCCGCGCGTCGGCGGTGATCTTGCGGGAGAGGTCGCCGGAGGCGATGGCGGTGGCCACCTCGGCGATGTTGCGCACCTGGCCGGTGAGGTTGCCGGCCATGGAGTTGACGTTGTCGGTCAAGTCCTTCCAGGTGCCGCCCACGCCCTCCACCTGGGCCTGGCCGCCGAGCTTGCCTTCGGTGCCGACCTCGCGGGCGACGCGGGTGACCTCGCTGGCGAAGGCATTGAGCTGGTCCACCATGGTGTTGATGGTGTTTTTGAGCTCGAGAATCTCGCCCTTCACGTCCACCGTGATTTTGCGCGAAAGGTCCCCGCGGGCCACCGCGGTCGTGACCTCGGCGATGTTGCGCACCTGGCCGGTGAGGTTGCTGGCCATGAAGTTGACGTTGTCGGTGAGGTCCTTCCAGGTGCCGGCCACGCCCGGCACCTGCGCCTGACCGCCGAGCCGGCCCTCGGTGCCGACCTCGCGGGCGACGCGGGTGACCTCGCTGGCGAAGGCGTTGAGCTGATCCACCATGGCGTTGAGGGTTTCCTTGAGGCGCAGGATCTCGCCGCTGACGTCGACGGTGATTTTCTTGGAGAGGTCGCCGCGCGCGATGGCGGTGGCCACCTCGGCGATGTTGCGCACCTGGGTGGTGAGGTTGTCGGCCATGGAGTTGACCGAGTCGGTCAAGTCCTTCCAGGTGCCGGCCACGCCGCGCACCTCGGCCTGGCCGCCCAAGCGGCCTTCGGTGCCGACCTCGCGGGCGACGCGGGTGACCTCGCCGGCGAAGGCGTTGAGCTGATCCACCATGGTGTTGAGCGTTTCCTTGAGCTGCAGGATCTCGCCGCGCACGTCCACGGTGATCTTGCGCGAGAGGTCGCCGCGGGCCACGGCGGTGGCCACCTCGGCGATGTTGCGCACCTGGGCGGTGAGGTTGCTGGCCATGGAGTTGACCGAGTCGGTCAAATCCGACCAGGTGCCGGCCACGCCGGGCACTTGCGCCTGGCCGCCGAGCTTGCCTTCGGTGCCGACCTCGCGGGCGACGCGGGTGACCTCGGCGGCGAAGGCGCGGAGCTGATCCACCATGGTGTTGATGGTGTTCTTGAGCTCGAGGATTTCGCCCTGCACGTCCACCGTGATCTTGCGCGAAAGGTCGCCGCGGGCGACGGCGGTGGTGACCTCGGCGATGTTGCGCACCTGGGTGGTGAGGTTGGCGGCGAGCAGGTTGACGTTGTCGGTGAGATCCTTCCAGGTGCCGGCCACGCCGGACACCAGCGCCTGGCCGCCCAGCCGGCCCTCGGTGCCGACCTCGCGGGCGACGCGGGTGACCTCGCCGGCGAAGGCGTTGAGCTGATCCACCATGGTGTTGAGCGTTTCCTTGAGCAGCAGGATCTCGCCGCGGGCGTCGGCGGTGATCTTGCGCGAGAGGTCGCCGGAGGCGATGGCGGTGGCCACCTCGGCGATGTTGCGCACCTGGGAAGTCAGGTTGCTGGCCATGAAGTTGACGTTGTCGGTGAGGTCCTTCCAGGTACCGGCCACGCCCGGCACCTGCGCCTGGCCGCCGAGCCGGCCTTCGGTGCCGACCTCGCGGGCGACGCGGGTAACCTCGTTGGCGAAGGCGTTGAGCTGGTCCACCATGGTGTTGATGGTGCTCTTGAGCTCGAGAATTTCGCCCTTGGCGTCCACCGTGATTTTGCGCGAGAGGTCGCCGGAAGCCACGGCGGTGGTGACCTCGGCGATGTTGCGCACCTGCGAGGTCAGGTTGTTGGCCATGGAGTTGACCGAGTCGGTCAAGTCCTGCCAGGTGCCGGCCACGCCGGGCACGATGGCCTGACCGCCGAGGCGGCCTTCGGTGCCGACCTCGCGGGCGACGCGCGTGACCTCGCTGGCGAAGGAGCGCAGCTGGTCCACCATGGTGTTGATGGCTTCCTTGAGCTGCAGGATCTCGCCGCGCACGTCGGCGGTGATCTTCTTGGAGAGATCGCCCGAGGCCACGGCGATGGTGACCTCGGCGATGTTGCGCACCTGGGCGGTGAGGTTGCCGGCCATCAGGTTGACGTTGTCGGTGAGGTCCTTCCAGATGCCGCTGACCTCGCGCACCTGGGCCTGGCCGCCCAGCCGGCCTTCGGTGCCGACCTCGCGGGCCACGCGCGTGACCTCGCCGGCGAAGGCGTTGAGCTGGTCCACCATGGTGTTGATGGTGCTCTTGAGCTCGAGAATCTCGCCCATGACGTCCACCGTGATCTTGCGGGAGAGGTCGCCGCGGGCGACGGCGGTGGTGACCTCGGCGATGTTGCGGACCTGACCGGTGAGGTTGCCCGCCATGGAGTTGACGGAGTCAGTGAGGTCCTTCCATGTGCCGGCGACGCCGCCCACTTGCGCTTGGACGCCGAGCTTGCCCTCAGTGCCGACCTCACGCGCAACGCGCGTCACTTCCGAGGCGAACCCGTTCAGCTGA
>DATNAC010000006.1:0-15726 GCA_035573035.1 Terriglobales bacterium | reverse complement strand
GTTGGTGGTGAGCGCCGGTAACTTCTACCAATCCAACGATCAGATCAATTTCGGCAGCCACACCGACAAGTTCGCCTACTACGCCAGCTTCAACGGCAATCGCTCCCAACTCGGGCTCGAGACCCCCTCGCCCGCAGTCCTGCACGATGCCGAAAACGGCTTGGGCGCCTTCCAGTCGTTGATTTACAACGCCGACGCCAAGGATCAGTTCCGGCTGGCCGCCTCCGAGCGCCGCGACTTTTACCAGATCCCCAATACTGCGGACCAGAACGCCGCCGGGCCCACGTTCCAGCACGACGCCCAGCGCGAGAGCGACGCCTTCGCCAACCTTAGTTGGGTGCGCACGCTCAGCCCCGACGCGCTGCTCACCATCTCACCCTTCTATCACTACAACCGCGCCGCCTACGAGGGCGGGCCCGGCGATTTCCCGCTGAGCACCACCGACGACCGCGGCTCCCACTACGCCGGCGCGCAAGCGGTTCTCGACCTGACCGGTGGCGGTCATATCGCCCAGTTTGGCGCCTACGGTTTCGGCCAGCGCGATCACCAACTCTTCGGCCTGCGCTTCAACGACGGCTCCGCCCCCGACCTCCAGCAAGCCGAGAACCCTTCCGGCCAGCTCGAGGAGGTGTTCGCCGAGGACAAGTACCAGCCCTGGTCCTGGCTCACGCTCCTGGGCGGAGTGCGTCAGTCCCACTTCCAGGCCGGCATCCGGGAGAATGCCACCTCGCCGCGTCTGGGCGTGGCGCTCGAGCTTCCCTGGTTGCACTGGGTGGCGCGGGCCAACTACGGGCGCTACTACCAAGCCCCGCCGCTGCAAACCGCCTCCGGACCGCTCCTGCGGTTCGTCACCGATCAGAGTCTGGGCTTTATTCCGCTGCGCGGGGAGCGCGACGAGGAATGGCAAGTGGGCCTCACCATCCCGCTGCGCCAGTGGGCGCTCGACGGCGACTACTTCCACACCCGGGCCCGCAACTTCTTCGACCACAACAATGTCGGGAACTCCGATATTTTCTTCCCGCTGACCATTGACGCCGCCCACATTGACGGCGTCGAGGCCACGCTGCGCTCGCCCCGGCTCTGGAACCGGGGCCAGGTGCACCTGGCCTACTCCAACCAGATCGCCCTGGGCGAGGGAGCCATTAACGGTGGTCTGACGGACTTCTCCCCGCCCGCGGGCCTTTTCCTGCTCGACCACGACCAGCGCAACACCTTGAACCTGGGCGGGGAGTGGAACCTGCCCCACGCCGCCTACCTGGCCGCGAACCTTTACTACGGCTCCGGCTTCGCCAACGGCGACGCCCCCCCCGATCACCTGCCTGGGCATAGCTCGCTGGACCTTACCCTGGGACGCCAGTTCACCTCCCAGTTGGCGATTTCCGCCACCGCGCTCAACGTCGCCAACCGCCACCTGCTGACCGACAACAGCCTGACCTTCGGCGGGACCCACTTCAACAACCCCCGCGAGGTCTACGTCGAGATGCGCTACCAGTTCCGGTACCGCTAGCGGAGTGTCTTAGAATTAGCGCGCGGGATAAAAAGGCCCGCATGCGGCTTTTTCCCCGAGAAAAAGCCGCACCCCCGCGCCCAATATTCTGACGCTTGGCTCTGGGACACCACACCAGTTGGGGTACCCCGCGGGCACCCGCCTGTGCACTGCCGGATTCCGCGCCAAACGCGGTACTCTGGGAGTACGGTTCCATGCGGAAGGCGTTTATCCTCTTGGGGGTGCTGGCGCTGATCGTGGTGGCAGGCTGGTTGGTTTGGATCAAATCGGCGCGTGGTTTTAGCGCTACCGGCAATCCCACCTGGATTGAATCCCGGCTGGCGGCGCTGAGCCGGCGGCTGGCCCTTCCCGGCAACGACAACGCCAAGCCCAATCCCTACCCGGCCACCCCGGAGCGGCTCGCGGCGGCTCGCTCGCTGTACGCGATGCAGTGCCAGTTGTGTCACAACGACAACGGCGACGGACACACCCAGATCGGCCAGTCGCTCTATCCCAAGGTTCCCGACCTGCGCGGGATGACCCAGAACAAGAGCGACGGAGCGCTGTACTACTCCATTCGCAACGGCATCCGGCTCAGCGGCATGCCGGCCTGGACCCAAGACACGGATGAACAGATTTGGGGGCTGGTATCGCTCATCCGCACCATGCGTGGGGCGCGCGGCGTAGCCGCGCTGGAGCCCACGTCAACTACGAGGAAGCCATGAAAATGCGTCGCAACTTGCTATGTCTTGTCAGCTTGGGGGTGGCGCTCGCGGCCCCTCTGGTCGCCCAGGATCAGACCACCATCACCATTACCGGAACCGCCAAATACCGGCTCGCGGTTCCCGACTTTACCCCGGGTGGGGGAGTTCCCGCCGACGTGCAAACCGTGTTCAATCAGGTTCTGTGGAACGATCTGTACCAGTCGGCGGTCGTGACCATGGTGGGACGCAGCCTCTACACCGCGCCGCCGATTGCCTCCGAACGTGATGTGAACAACCCCGCCGTCCGAACCGCCTGGTCGGGCGCGCCGCTCTCCATCCAGCGCCTGGCGTTTGGCTCCATCCAGTTGGGCAGCGGCGGCCTGCTGGTGGACGGCTACCTCTACGACGTCACCCAACCCGCCGGCTCCGGCCGCCTCCTCGGGCGCCGCTACGCCGATCCCGCCACCCCGGCCGGTGCCCGCGCCATCGCCCACCAACTCGCCAACGACATCATCGCCGCCCTCGGCTTCGGTCCCGGCATCGCCACCTCCCAGATTGCCTTCATCAGCAACCGCAGCGGCAGCCAGGAGGTCTGGACCATGGACTACGACGGCAGCAACCAGCAGCAGCGCACCCACCTCCACGCCATCGCCTACTCGCCCTGCATCTCCCCCGACGGCACCAAGCTGGCCTTCATGAGCGAGGCCGGCGGCGGCGAGGCCCAGATTCGCCTGATCTCCCTGCTGACCAACAAGCCCCTGCCTTTCCCGCGTTTCCGCGGCATAACGGAGTCGCCGGCCTGGTCGCCGGACGGGAAAAGGCTGGCCTTCGCCTCCAAGATGAACGGCGCGGATATGGCGATCTACACCAGCAACGTTGACGGAACGGGCCTACGGCGGCTAACGAATCCTCACAGCTACGATGACCTCTCGCCGGCATGGAATCCCAAACCCCCCGCCGGCTCCTCCGGCCAGATCGCCTTCGTCAGTGGCCGCATTGGCCAGCCCCAGATCTACATCATGAACGCCGACGGCAGCAACCAGCAGCGCCTGCCCCTCGGCGGCTACGCCGTCAGCCCCTCCTGGGCGCCCAACGGCCTGTCGTTGGCCTTTGCCTGGGTGCGTACCGGAGGCGGGGAAAATAGTGGCGCGTTCGACGTCTACGTGTGGTATTTCGGGGAACAAAAGTATGTCCAATTGACCCATAATGGGGATCGCAACGATTTTCCGAGTTGGGCCCCGGACAACCGGCATTTGGTGTTTCAATCTGGTCCGCCGTATCACACGCAGTTGTTCAGTGTTGCCGTCGATGGAACCGTGCCGGCGCAGCTGACATCCGCCGGCAATAACGAAATGCCCAACTGGTCGTGGCATTAGCCTCAGACCAGCACTTGCCAACGCGCCACGCCACTTCACGAGGATATATTTTCCATGAGCACCGCTTCTTCGCGTCATCTTTGGACGGCTCTCGCCGCCGGATCGGCTCTCGCGCTCAGCCTCGGCCTGACCGCTTGCGGCCATAAGGCGGCCCCCGCCCCGCCCGCCCCTATCGCGCCCTCCGCCTCGACCGGAGCCGCCCCCACCGTTACCCTGCAGGCCGACCCCACCGCGGTCGAGAGCGGCGGGTCTTCCAAGCTCACTTGGAGCTCGACCAACGCCGTGCGGGTGGAACTCAACGTGACGCCGGTCAACCTGAACGGCACCCAGCCGGTCTCGCCCACCGAGTCCACCGACTATCAGATCGTGGCGCGCTCCTCCGACGGCCAGACCGCCAATGCCGCCGTGCGCATCACCGTCACCGCCGCGCCCACGCCCACGCCCACGGTCGCTCCTACCAGCAACGATCTCGGAACCTTCGGCGACTCCGTGCGCGACGCCTTCTTTGATTACGACAAGAGCGATATCCGTCCCGACGCCGAACCCGCCCTCCAGGCCGACGCCCAGTTCTTCAAGTCTCATCCCGACGCCAAGGTCCTGATCGAGGGGCATTGCGACGACCGCGGCAGTGCCGAGTACAATCTCGCGCTCGGCGACCGCCGCGCCCAGGCGGTAAAGAACTACCTGGTCTCCCAAGGCGTCGACGCCAGCCGCATCCAAACGGTCAGCGTCGGCAAGGAGAAGCCTTTTTGCACCGAGGATACCGACGACTGCCGGCAGCAGAACCGCCGCGGCCACTTCACCCCCGGGAACTAGCTTTTTTCGGGAGAAAGCCGGACGGAGGGGCCGCGGAACCCTGTAGTGCAGGGCTGTTGCGGCCCCTCTCCTTTGCTACCATGACAACAGGTTGGGCGGCAAACCCGCCGCGCGGAGGAACTATGCGGAAGCTTGTGCTGGCTATCGTAATGCTGGGATGCGTGGGTTCGGTGTTGGCGCCGACGCCGGCTCGAGCCGAGGACAAGGGAATTATCGCGCTGCAACAGAGCGTGGCGCTGCTGATGAACCAGCTCGCCGACCTGCAGAAAAGCTTCAACACCCAGGTGTCGATGATTCAGGGCATGGTGAGCCAGAATACCGACACGGTGAACAAGCTCTCCAGCGCGCTCGATGGCATCCAGCGCGCCCTCAACGGCAACCAGGTCATCGCCACCCAGCAGCAAAGCGACATCAGCAAGCAGTTCCAGGCGCTGGCCGATACCATTGCCGAGGTGCAATCGCATCTCCAGAAGATGGATGACACCCTGAACCAGGTGCACCAGCTCCAGCAGACGATTCCGGCGCCGGCTCCCGGCGGTGGCGGCATGCCGGGGGCGGTTGCGCCCGGCGGCGATCCCACCCAGAGCGGCATGGCTGTCAACCCCGGCGCTGCCGGCGCCATGGCGCCCGGGCCCGCGCCCTCACCCGCCGCGGCCTCCTCTTCGGTGCAGCTCTACCAGACCGCCCTGACCGACTACGCGAACTCCAGCCCCGCCGCGCAGACCGAGTTCGCGCGCTTCGTCCGCGACTACCCCAACGATCCCCAGGTGCCCGACGCCACCTACTATTTGGGCATGGTCTTCCTGCAAAAGCAGGAGTACAACGAGGCCATTGACCGTTTTTCGCAGGTGATCGAGCAGTATCCGGATAATCCCAAGGCCTCCGCGGCCGAGCTCAGCAAGGGAATCGCTTACTCCAAGAGCGGCAACCGCAGCGCCGCCATCAGCGAGTTCCGCGCCGTCGCCAAGAACTACCCCGGCACCGACGCCGCGCGCCAGGCCGATATTGAGCTCAAGAGCCTGGGCGCGTCTCGCGGGCGGTAGCGGAGCGGGGCATAGGCCCCGCGAGCGCTTGTCGGGAGTGCGAGCGCGGGCGGCGAAGCCGGGTGCCCGCGCGCATCAAGGAAAGCCGCCGCGCGCCAGGCCGATATTGAGCTCAAGAGCCTGGGCGCCAGCCGGGGGCGTTGATTTTAGTTCTCCGCTTCGGCTTCTTCCAATAAGCCTTGCATCTCCTGCCCGGCGTGCAGGTCACCCACCCGTGTAGCACATTCCAGCCCGCGCCGCAGCACGGTCCGGGCCTCGTCCCACCGCTGCAGCCGAATCAGCAGCTGTCCCGCCTGCTGGTAGGCCGCGGTGTAGTCGGGATGGTTGCGCTGCAGCGTCGTAAACTGCTCCAGCGCTTCGACGCTCTCGCCGGCGTTCGCGAAATCCATCGCCAGTCCATAGCGGGCGAAGGGTTGGTCCGGATGCAGACGCACAAACTCCTGCAAGTGTTCACGCCGGTTTGATACCATGATGAGTCACGTCCTTCACCATTATGGCCTGTCCTTTTTTTCTGCCGACTGAGGAGTTCACCGAGTGGGCCTGGCATGCGCGCCCGCGCCTGCCTTTGGGCGACGCGTGGAAGGGTGAGTGTACCGCTCCCGGCCACGCCCAGCAGGCGCCCACGCCCCAAATGTTGAAGGAGTGGTGCAACTTCGGCTACGCCGGCAAGTGCCCCTGGATTCCGGCCAAGCGCCACGCCGACAAGATCAGCCTCAGCATCGCCCGCGACAAGGAAGACATCATCCTGATCTACTACGTCTTCGAGGTGGACCACACCCCGGGCGAACACGGGACGCTCCAGTACGACAACCAGCAGCAGCGCTGGCTCAAGGGACACAACGATCCGCGCGTGCAGAAGCAGGCCGAGTGCTACTTGGCCTCGTACCTGAAGCGGAAGGAAACTCCGGTCCGGCCCGGCCACCCGTCCTCCTAAATGACCGCGGAACCCATGACCGCCAAGCCCGTGCGCCTCTCCCAGGCGGAGATGACCGAACTGGTGCTGCCCAACGACGCCAACATGCTGGGCAATATTCTGGGCGGCAAGGTGATGCACCTGGTGGACCTGTGCGGCGCCATCGCCGCCTGCCGCCACTGCGGCCATGTCGCGGTGACCGCCTCGGTGGATCACATGGATTTCCGCTATCCGGTCAGGATCGGCGAGCTGGTGATCCTCAAAGCCAGCGTCAACCGCGCCTTCCGTACCTCGATGGAGGTGGGCGTCAAGGTCTACTCCGAGTCCATGCTCACCGGCGAACGCCGCCATACCAGCTCCGCCTACCTTACCTTTGTCGCGCTCGACGAGCGTGGACAGCGCATCCCGGTGCCTCCCGTTCTGCCCGAGACCGGGGACGAGAAGCGCCGCTACGACAAAGCCGCCGCCCGCCGCGAGTACCGCCTCAGCATGCGCCAGGTCTGAGACCGCGAGGAATTACCGCCGTGCCCATCGTGGATACCAGCCACCTCCGTGAAATAGAACGGCTGCCCGGCTGGCGCGGCCGTTACGTCCACTCGGAGACCATGACCTTTGCCCATTACGCGTTCGACGCGGGCGCTTCCATCCACGAGCACTCCCACCCCGAGGAGGAGGTGTATGAGGTACTGGAGGGCGAGCTCGAAATGCGCATCGCCGAAAATTTGCACCTCGTCCGACCCGGGCTGGTCGCGATCGTCCCCGCCAATGCCCGGCACTCCGTGCGTGCCGTGACCTCGGGCCGGGTCATCGTGGTTGACCACCCCGCCCGTCCAGAATTTGGCTAGTCTGGAGGCGAGTGTGAGAGTCGCGGCGCTCTACGACATCCACGGCAACCTGCCCGCTCTGGAGGCGGTATTGGCGGAAATCCGCGCTCTCGATGTAGACGAGCTGATTATTGGCGGAGACGTGTTCCCGGGTCCGTTTGCGCCCGAAGTTCTGGATCGGCTGATGGCGCTGGAGCTGCCCGTGCGGTATCTCAAGGGCAACGGTGACCGTGCGGTGGTGGAGGCCGCGGCCGGCCAGCCACTGCATGCACTCCCCGAAGCCGCCCGCCCCGCGGTCGAGTGGGGAGCGCGCGCCGCCACCCCGGATCAGCTCCGCCGCATGGCCGCCTGGCCCGCCACCCTCCGTCTGGCGGCAGCTTGCAGACGCCCCGAGCAGAGCGGGCATCCCCTGCCGATAATCGAAGGCTGTCCTCCGAGCGACCATTGGGAGCGACGCAAGCAAAAAGTGGCCGTGCCACTCGAATTGCCGAAAGTCGGCGAGGTGCTGTTCTGCCACGCGACGCCGTACAACGATGTCGACGTCTTCACCCGCCGATCGAGCGACGAGCGGGTGCGGGCCTTGCTGGGCGGCGAAACCGCCCCGCTCGTGGTCTGCGGCCACACCCACATGCAGTTCGATCGGAGAGTAGGGAACACCCGCATCCTCAACGCCGGCAGCGTAGGCATGCCGTTTGGTGACCCGGGCGCCGACTGGTTGCTATTGTCTCCGCAACCGGAACTGCGCCATACCGCTTACGATTTGGAAGCCGCCGCCGCCCGTGTGCGCTCCTGCCCTTACCCCGGCGCCGCCGAGTTCGCCGATCGCGAGATCCTGCATCCGCGTCCGGCCGCCGAAATGGAAGCGCTGTTTGAGGGCCGACCGGGTACGTGAAGCCGCCCGCTCCGGTTGTACTCGGTGCTATGCTTTGCCCCAGCCGCCCTATGGTCATGCGCTTTGTCAGCCTAATTGGCGTGCTGTGCCTGCTGTCGCCGTTGGCGGCGGCACAATCGCACCAACCCAAGGATTTGGCCGTTGGCAAACTCCTGGCAGCCAGTTCCCAAGTTCCGGACGCGCGCTTCCACCAAGCGGTCGTCCTCGTCATTAGTCAAACGAATCAGGGTACCGTCGGCCTCGTACTGAACCATCTCGGCGACCCGTCGCTCGCAAGCTTGTTCCCTGGGGTGGCCTCCGCCCAAGGGCGCAGCGACCATGCCTATGTGGGTGGGCCGGTGCAGGCGACCCGAATCTTCTGCTTGCTCCACCTGCCCGGGCGCCTGCGCGAAGCCCAGCCCGTGCTGCCCGGAATTTTCGTCAGCGACAGCCAGAACCTGATGCAACTGGCTCTCAACGCCCGCCAGCCCGCGTCCTCGTTCCGCGTATTCCAGGGCTATGCCGGGTGGTCGCCGGAACAGATTGCCCGCGAACTGGCCGCGGGTATGTGGACCATCTTTCCCGGGTCGGCCCCAGTCATCTTCGACCCGGACCCGGCCACGCTCTGGTCCCGGCTCACCGCGCCGACACCCGCAAAGCGGTAGCCTTCAATATTCCACCCAGTTCGCCGTTCGCGGCGAGGGCGCGCCGTTTGCCCTGTGGGCAAAGTCGGCGCGAAGGGCTGCGGAATTCCGAAGGGGCGAAACTCGCGGTACGAGTTTCGCCACCCCGGCAAGCCATGCAGGCGCGGCCCCCGCAAGCGCAGCACCGGCATGGGGCATCCAGGGGCCCCCGTGCCGGCGCGAGCACAAGCGCCGCAGGCGCTCGGGATTGCCGGGCGCGTGGCCTGCCGCGCTAAGGCCCACGCCCATCAAACGAACTGGTGTAGCGCCGCTTAGTTCTCCGGACCCACGATCACGTTGGCCACTTTCTTCTCGCGCAGCGAGGCGTTAAACGCCGCCACGTCGGTCGCCAGGATCCGGTCCAGAGCGGCGCGGTGGCTCGTCACCTGCTGGGCCAGTTCTTGGTTGACCGCTACTTGCTGGGTGGTGGGGGCGAAGTCGGAGCTGGTGACCTCGCTCTCCAGGTAGCTGAGCTTGTCGATCAAGGTGGGCGCCCAGCGCCACTGATCCTCGCCCTTGCCGGTGGCTTTGGTGTTGTAAAGGTCGCCCTCCACGTCCACCAGCTTCGTATCCAGGGCGTGCGCCGAGGTGCGGAGCGCGCTGGTGTCCTCCGCCGCCGGTCCGCCGGGCTCGGGCGCCAGCGCCTGGCTGACCATCGCCACCTGCGCCCGCACCATCTCGATCTGGTTGATCTGCCGCGTGACCGAGTTGTACTCGTCCTCGATCGCCAGCGCCAACTTGGTCTGCGTGGCGATGTCGGCCGGGGTGCCCGTCGAGTGCGGGTCCTTGAGGAAGTGGAGCGTCCGCGTGAGCGGGGCGCCGCTCCCGGCCTGTAGCCGCACAGTGTACGTGCCCGGAGGCTCCAGAATGCTCAGCGCCCGGTTGTTGGGCGCCGCCCGCCATCCCTCCGCGTTGAGCGTCTGGTCGGGCGCGTAGGGCGACAGGGTGCGCAGCCGCACCGTGGGGGTCGGGGTGGAGCGCTCGCTCCAGTACACCCGGTTGATGCCCGCGCGTCCCGGTCCGCGCATCGTCCCCACCGTCTTGCCGGTTTCGTCCAGCACGGTCAGCGTCACCCCGCCGGAACGTGCCGCTTTGAGGTAGTAATCGATTGCCGCGCCCGGCGTCGGGTTCTGCCCGGCGGAGGGATCGTAGCTTACCGTGACCGGCGCCACGCCGCCCCGGAAGCGGTACTCATCCCGCGGCTGGAAAAGATAGGCCTCGGCTCCGGCCACCGCGGGGGTGAACTGCTCCAGCGGGGTCAGGTTGTCCAAGATCCAGAACCCGCGTCCGTAGGTCGCGACCACGAGGTCGTGCACCCGCGGCTGGATGGTCAGCCAGTAAACCGGCGCGTGCGGCAAGTTCAATTGCAGCGGCTGCCAGTTGGCGCCCGCGTCGAAGGAGACATACAGTCCGCCCTCGGTGCCCAGGTACAGCAGTCCCTGATGCGCCGGGTCCTCGATCACGCAATGGGCGTAGCTCAACTGGTTGTGCGGCAGCCCGTTGGTGATCTTGGTCCAGGTTTGTCCCATGTCGTGCGTGGCGTACACGTAGGGATCGCGGATGTCCATCTGGTGCAGGTCCACCGTCAGGTAGGCGGTGGCGGCATCGAAGGGCGAGGCCTCGATGTTGTCAATCGTTCCCCACGCCGGCAAGCCGGGCAACTTGGAGGTCAGGTTGATCCAGTTCTTGCCGCCGTCTTTGGTGAGCTGCACCTGGCCGTCGTTGGTGCCCGCCCAGATCAGGCCCTGCTGCTTCGGCGACTCGGCAATCGAGAACACCACCCCGGCGTACTCCACCCCGATGTTGTCGGGGGTCAGGCCGCCGGATATCCCCATCTTGCTCCGGTCGTTCAGCGTCAGATCGGGGCTGATGACCTGCCAGCTATTGCCCCCGTCGGTGGTCACATGGACATACTGGCTGCCGACGTAGACCCGGTTGTGGTCGAAGGGCGAAATCGTGATCGGAAACTCCCAGTTGAAGCGGTACTTCACGTCCGAAGCGGGCGCGCCCGCGGTGGTGATCGGCCATACCTCGACGTTGCGGGTCTGACCGCTCCGCTCGTCGTAGACCGTGACCACTCCCCCAATCGAGCCCGAGCCGGTGCCGCTTGACCAGATGATGTTGGGATCCACCGGATCCGGCGTGGCAATCCCCGCCTCCCCGCCGCCCACCGGATGCCAGGCCCCCATGGCGATCGGCGCCGCGCCGCCCCGTCCGCCCCGCCCGCCGCCGCCCGCGGCCGCGGTGCGGCTGGGGCCTTCGTACGACCCCGTATCCTGCTCGTTGCCGTAGACGTGATAGGGAATCTGGTTGTCTACGGTGACGTGGTACATCTGCCCGTTGGCCAGGCGCACGTGGTTCCAGTTCCGCCCGCCATCCACCGTCAGGCTGATGCCCGAATCCAGCGCCACGGCCATGCGCTTGGCGTTGGTGGGGTCAATCCACATGTCGTGGGTATCGCCGCCGGGGCTGGAGGGCAGCGGCGTCAGCGTGTGCCCGCCGTCGAGCGTGTGGGTGAATGTGTTCCCCAAAAAATACAGCTCGTTCGGGTTATCGCTCGAGATGGCATCCCGGGTGTAGTAATGCGTGCGGCTCCGCAACTCGCGGTCGGTGCTCGCCAGCGTCCAGTTGGTCCCGCCGTCGTTCGAACTCCACATTTGGCCCAGTTGGGTGGGCACGCCGTTGTCCGGCACGCCGTCGCCGGTCTCGATCAGCGCGTACACCCGCGACGAATCGCTGGGAGCGATCGAGACCCCGATCTTGCCCAAGGGCGAGTGCGGCAGTCCGTGGCCCTGCAGCCGCGTCCAGGTCACCCCGCCGTCGGAGGAGCGGAACACCCCGCTGCCCGGCCCGCCGCTGGTGCGGCCCCAGGGGTGGATTACCACCTGCCAGGTGCCGGCGAACAGGATGCGCGGGTTGTGCGGATCCATGGCGATGTCGCTGCAGCCGGTGTTGTCATCCACATGCAGCGTCTGGGTCCAGGTCGCGCCGCCATCGGTGGTGCGGTAGACGCCGCGCTCCGGCTGCGGCCCGTAGTCGGTGCCTTGGGCGCAGGCCAGCACGATCTCCGGGTTCGTTGGGTCGATCACCACCCGCCCGATGCGTCCGGTCTTGCCCAGGCCCATGTTCTTCCAGGTGGCGCCGGCGTCGGTGGATTTGTAGATTCCGTCGCCGAGCGAAATGTGGCTGCGGATGAACGACTCGCCCGTTCCCGCCCAAACGATGTTCGCATCGGAGGCCGCTACCGCCAGGCTTCCTATGGACTGTGAGCTCTCCTGGTCGAAGATGGGGGCCCAGTGGATGCCCCCGTCGGTGGTCTTGAAGATGCCGCCCGAAGCCGACCCGACATAGTAAACATTCGGGTTGCCGGGCACCCCGGCTACCGCATCGGTGCGGTTCCCCACCGGACCGATGTAGCGGTAGCGGAGTTGACTGTAAGTGGCCGGCGAGGGGGCTTGGGCGAGCGCGAGACCGCTGAGCGCCGCCGTAAGGGCGGCAGCGAGACACAACCGCAGGGACATAGGCGAAGGCCTCCGGGTACCAGTTTTCCCCCGCGACTATAGTTCACCTCGCCCGAGAAGTAAAGTTGGCCACCTCAGGCGACAGCGGCCGTCTCCGTCAGCGCCGCCGCCTTGGCCGCGTGTCGCCGCGCACGCGACGTGCACAGCCAGTGGCCCTCGCCGGGAAGGTAGGAGCCCATCGCCAGCTTAGCCGCCGACTCTACGTGGATGGCGGTGTAGCCGCACTGGGTCAGAAACTCCAGCAGTGCCTCCGCCGCTTCCGCCTTACCCTGGGGTCCGGTGCCGTGAAGCTCGACAAACAGATCGGGCTTGGCCCCGGTCAGCGTGGCCTCGGCGCCGCGCAGGACCTCGAGTTCCGCCCCCTCCACATCGATCTTGATGAAGTCTGGAGTGGGCAGCCGGTAGTCCGAAATCACTTCGTCCAGAATCTTGATCTCAAAGGTGCCGGCAGCCCGGTAGCGGGCGTCCGGCACGTCGGGAATGGCGACGGACGCGGTGCCGGCTGCGCCGGCCATAACCACCGCTTGACGACGCCCGGCGGCGCCGCCCATTCCAAAGTTGAAAGTTTGGCGGCCTCGCCTGATCGCGCACAAATATCACGATCCGTGCCGTCATTGCCGCATCGGATACATGGGAAGGCTTGATTGCGGCGCGTAGGGTGTTGGCGGCACGGCCACACCGCGCGTGTTCCGCCCGTTTTCCAGGACAATCAACAACTTACGACGAAAAATGGAACAGATTACAGGGTGAAGATCCATACCACCGTCAGAATCACCAGGATCACGCTGGTGGACCAGGCTATCAGGTTCCCCAGCCAGGAGTTGCGGTAATCCCCCATGACGTCCTCGCGGTTCACCAGCAGCAGCATGAACACCAGCACGAACGGCAGCAGGATGCCGTTGGCCACCTGTGAATAAATGATGACCTTGAGGAGCGGCAGCTTGGGGATCAACACCAAGCTGGCGCCCGCGCCGATCAGGAGAGTGTACAGGGCATAGAAGGCAGGCGCCTCGCTAAACCGCTTGTCCACTCCCGACTCCAGCCCCAGGCCTTCGCATACGTTGTAGGCGGTGGCCAGCGGCAGGATGGCGGCCGAGAGCAGCGCGGCGTTGATCAGCCCGACGGCGAACAGCAGGGAAGCGTACCGCCCCGCCAGCGGCCCCAGCGCCTGCGCCACATCCGCCACGGTGTTGACATCCCGGTGGCCATGCACGTACAGCGTTGCCGCGCAGGCGACCACTATAAAGAAGGCCACCACGTCGGTGATGATGCAGCCGACGATCACATCCCAACGGCTGAGGGCGTACTCCTTGCGCCCGATGCCTTTCTCCACGATCGAGGCCTGCAGGTAAAACTGCATCCACGGGGTAATGGTCGTACCGATCAGACCGATCACCATCACCAGGTACTCGTGGTTGAAGGTCACCCCGTGCGGCACGATCATTTGCCGCAGCGCCAGCGACCAATCCGGGTGCGCCAGCACCGCCGAGAAGGCATAGCTGAAGTAGATCAGCGACAACGCGATCAGGATCAGTTCGACCTTGCGGTACCGCCCCCTGACCACCAGCAGCCAGATCAGCAGCGCCCCCACCGGCACCGCCAGGAACTTGCTGACGTCGAACAGGCTCATGCCCAAAGCCAAGCCGCTGAACTCGCTCAGGATGTTGCCGAAGTCGGCCACGCTCAGCACCAGCATGGCGAAGAAGGTCGCCCGGAAGCCGAACTCCTCCCGGATCAAATCCGACAGACCCTTGCCGGTGATCGCCCCCATGCGCGCCGCCATCTCCTGAATCACGATGAGCGCGATCGTGGTCGGAATCAGCGTCCACAGCAACAGATAGCCGAAGCTGGCCCCGGCCTGGGAGTAGGTCAGAATGCCGCCGGGATCGTTGTCCACGTTGGCGGTGATGAACCCCGGCCCCAGGATCAGCAGGAAGGGCAGGATGCGCACCGACCAGAGCGATCGCGCGCGGCGGCGGCGGAGCTTGCCGGCATTCGCGGCTTCGCGCGCAGGGGTCAGCCCGGCGGATTCGGATTGGGTCCGATGAAGATCCAACGGTCAACTCTCGATGCAGGACTGGCGAACGAAACACGCCCGCCGAGAGCCGGCCCGAGAGATCGTCCTAGATCGCTGGACCGCCTCCCGGGGGCATGCGCCCGCCAGGATCCGAAGAAGTGCTCATAAACTCATTCCCAAGCTACCACACGACTGGCGTTGCTTGGTCCATTTTCTGCGCTCCGTCGCGCCTAGGAACGAATACGAATCACGCCATCCGGCGTGAGAGCTGCCAGCAGGCGGCAAGAGCGGCAAGGATTCCTGCTCCGGAGCACAGGGTCAACGCCACCGGCAGGCGGCCGGGTGCAGCCAGCACCGGTGCCATCCAGGGCCAGAAGGCAAACAATCGGCCGGGAGCATTGATCAAGACGATGGTGGACACGATGCCGATCGCGCCCAGGGCCAAGGGAGCGACAAAGCTGCGGAAGCGCAGGCTGCACCAGAACAGGACGCTGATCAACAACAGGCTCGCGGCGTCGCTGCGCCACACGAAGGCGGCAAGCGTGCGGGCTGGCAGCGCCGAGGCATGCAAGCGCGGGACCAGCATCCGCAGCAGCGCCATGGCGGCGATGCCGGAAACGAGGAGGGTCAGCGAGCTGAGCGCGATCAACGCCGACGCCGCCACCCATTTTGCGCCATAGACCGCGCCCCGGCGAATCGGAAGCGCGAAGATCTGATCCCAGTGGTGCTCGTCATGGTCCAATCCGGCAACCAGGGCCGCGACGATGGCCACCACCGAGGGCAACAAGATGATCGTCCACAGCGTCATGATGGGGCGCACGAACTGCGGCACGAGGTTGGTGTCGCGGAAGACCACCTGCGGACGGACCAGGCCGACGGTGAACAACAGGCCGACCTCGAGCAGAGGCGCTGCAAGCGCCAGGCGCAGCGCAAGCGTGCGCCGGAGCTTCAAGGCTTCGGCCCCAAGCACTCGAGGAAGCGCAGTCATGCCGGCGCGGCCTCGACGCTTTGCAAGAACAGGGACTCCAGCGCAGGGCGCTCCTCGGACAAACGGCTGACGGCGAAGCCCCGGCGCACGAGGAGCGCATTGATCGCAGCACTGTCGCCGTCGCCGCCGACCGGGACGGACAAGACCCCGTCCCCGCGATGGACGGCGTGCCAGCCGTGAGCCTGGAGGCAGGCAGCGGCGGTTTCCGCGTCCGCCACCGAAACCTGGAGGCGGCGGCCGTTGCGGGCGCGGAATCCATCGAGCGAACCCTGAAAGCGCAACTGGCCCTGGGCAATGATGGCCACATGGCTGGCGACTTGCTCCACTTCGAGCAACATGTGACTGGACAACAAGACGGTGATGCCGCGGGACGCGACCAGTTGGCGCAGGAGGTCGCGCAGTTCGATGACGCCTGCCGGATCGAGGCCGTTGGCCGGCTCGTCCAGGATCAGCAGTTGCGGGTCGCCCAGCAGCGCAAGCGCGA
>DATNAC010000005.1:0-2310 GCA_035573035.1 Terriglobales bacterium | reverse complement strand
CTGGTGCATCCGCCCTACCAAACCCGAGAGTATCCGGTCTTTTCGCTGAATGAACGGGTCATCTTAGCTCGACTCTTGCCCTTCCTATGGGCCTCACGCTGTTGGGGCGAGACCGCGCAGTAGCAGGTCGCGCAGCCGGGGCGGGATTTTTGCAAAGGCAGGCTTATGAGCCGGGGTCGCAAAAACCCATGCCGACCACAACCAGCGCCGCACGGCCGTGATGGCGTCCCAGAACGTCACCACGCCCGAGTCGGCGCGGCACACCGCCCGCGGCCGCTGCCAACGGGCCGGCAGCTCCGCGTACCACAGGGCGATCACCGCATACAGCCCGAACAGGCACGGCGCCGCCCGCAACACCGTCCGCTCCTTCCAGCCGCGCGTCTTCTCCACCTTCAGATAGGAGCGCATCTCTTGAAAGGTGGTTTCGATGTTCCAGCGCAGCGTGTAACTTTCCACGACCTGTTGCGGCGTCCGGGCCACGTCGGTGCTGAAGAAATACTCCGGGCGGTGCGTGCCCGTGCGATCCTCGACCCAGACCCAGCGCACCGCCACCAACCCGGCGCCGGACTGGTACCACTGCCCGGTGCCGCTGACGACGGCGATATCCCGGCGGCCGCCGCCGTACCAGGACACGTTCAGCCGCTGCCGCCGCGGGCGGCGTGCGACGACTTCTTGCGGGGACGGTTGCTTGGCCCCGCGGACGCGCGGCCGGCCGCGCTTCTTGCCGGTCGCCACCGGCGGCGGCGCATACAAGGCGGCATCGGCGTAGAAGCGACTGACCACGCTCCGGTGCCGCCGGTGCCGGGCGGCGAAGCGCGCCCGCTCGTGGCTGGCGTAGTTGCCGTCGGCGGTGCAGACGAAGTGCCGCTGGGGGAACCAGTGGCGCAGCACCGCCAGCAACTGCTGCAAGAGCCGCACAGGCGTCTTGTGCCGACGCCCCAGGCGCTGATTCTCGGCCTCGGAGCGGTACAGCGCGACCAGGACCGGCAAGGCCCACGGCCGCGCGGCGAAGGGGAACGGCACCAGCAGCGCCACGACGACCCACTTGTGCCCCCAGCGGAACGCGGTGTAGGAATGGGTCGAGCGCACCGGGTCGCGATGCCGGGCCTTGCCGTAGACGTGCTTGCCCTTGTGCTCGGCCACGGTATCGTCGCCGGCCACGGCGACCGGGCCGGTCGGGATCCAGCGGCGCAGGATGTGGCCGGTCAGGGCCCGCCCCAGCCGCCACAGCGAGCAGCGGCGGCGGGAGAAGACGCGGTGGTAGCTGGACGGATGGCCGGGGGCCAGGGCGTCCACGGTGCGCAGCAGGTTGAGGACGGTACGGCAACCGGTGGTCAGGATGGCCGCCAGGAGCAGGACGACGAAGCGCTCGTAGGTGGGGCGCGTGAAGGCGGCGGCGAAGGCCTGCAGGAGGGCGTCGGCCACGCGGCGGACCGGGCCCGGCAGCGGCGCCGGCCGCCTCGGCCGGCGCCGGCGGTGCCGGCGGCGGTGCCGGCACGGTCGGCGAGCAGCTTGGGATTCGTGGACCTTCCTGCGCCGCTGGGATCGGGGTACAGTAGTCATGGGAGTCGCTGGGTCGGGGATCAAGGTGTTTGGCTACTCTTGATTCCAGCACGGCGGCTCCCGTTTGTTTAGTGGGCAGCTGCTCGCAGCTGCGAAAAGGGCAAGAGTCGAGCTTAAACCCGAATCACTTTGGGATCCGGAGTTTTGCCTCAAACTCCGGGTCGAGTTCAAACTTGGGCCACAGCCGATCAACCAGCGCCACCGGGTCGAGGTTGATCCGCGTGATAAACTCCTGGCACGCTTCGATCAATTGCGTCACGCTGCCGTGGCAGAAGCCCCGCGTCACCTCCTGACGCATCCAGTCCCACAACCGCTCGATCGGATTGAGATCAGGGCTGTAGCCCGGCAGATACACCAACTCGATCCCCAGCCGCGTCGCCTCGGTCTTCACTATCTTGGCAACATGGCACGGCGCGTTGTCCCAGATCAACACCAACCGGCCCTTCTTGCCCCAACGCCAACGCACTAACTCGCGCAGCAACAGCACCGTCTGCTCCCCGTTGCACCAGCCGTTCTGCCACAGCAGACACTCCCCGTTACTGAAGTCGTAGGCCCCGTAGCCATTGAGCCGATCCGACAACTTCGGGCAGTCACTCCGCCGCCAGAGCCGCTGCCCGACCCGACCCCAGCCATAGCCCAGGTCCAAGTCCCGGTGGACATGCACCTCATCGACGTAGATCAGGGTAATCTCCCCGGCACAGACATCCGTGAAGAGGCGCTGCAACTGCTCGACGTGGGCGGCCCGCT
>DATNAC010000004.1:0-3282 GCA_035573035.1 Terriglobales bacterium | reverse complement strand
CTCCAGCTCTGCAATAAGAATCCACTGAGGGATGATGAAAGTCTCGATCTGGCGGCCAGAGCTGCGGCAACCATCTCCGCCCGTAAGATAGATCTGTTTAATCCGGCGATGGTCCTGCTCAATCGTGGTAGGGACGCTCATTACTGATACTGCTGGCGAATTGGTTGGAGCGTGTGGACGAGCGAAGGCGTTCTGGATGCGGCGCGTGAGCGCGGCATCTCTGGAGGCTCCCATGTCCCTTCGCCCGACCCCGTGTGCTGACATCCCCGCCAACACGGCAGCTGCGGCCCGCGCGGCCTTTCCCAAGGGCAACGTCTACCTGCGCCTGCGCGACGAACTCGGGACGATCTTCACCGATGCTCCGTTTGCCCCGCTGTTTGCCAGTCGCGGGCAGCCGGCCGCCTGCCCGTGGCGGCTGGCGCTGGTGACCCTGTTGCAATTCGCCGAGAACCTGTCGGACCGCCGGGCCGCCGAGGCGGTACGCAGTCGCATCGACTGGAAGTATCTGCTCGGGCTGGAGCTGACCGATCCCGGCTTCGACGCCTCGGTCCTGAGCGAGTTCCGCGGCCGGCTGGTGGCCGGCAGCGCGGAGCAACTGCTGCTCGACACCCTCCTGACGCTGTGCCGCGAGCGCAAGCTGCTGCGCCCGCGCGGCCGGCAACGGACCGATTCCACCCACGTGCTCGGCGCCGTGCGGGGCTTGAACCGCCTGGAATGCGCAATTGAGACGCTGCGGGCGGCTCTGAATGCCCTGGCGAGCGCCGCCCCCGACTGGCTGCGCGCCCACGCCGATCCCGACTGGGGGGAGCGCTATGCGGGGCGGGCCGAGGAGGCCCATGTGCCGCCGGGCGAGGCCCCGCGGCGCGCCTTTGCCGAGCAGGTCGGCCGGGATGGGCACCACCTCCTCGCGGCCGTGACGGCCCCCGAGGCGCCGATCTGGCTGCGCGAGGTTCCGGCCGTCGAACTGTTGCGGCGGGTCTGGGTGCAGAGCTTCTGCCTCGTTCCGGCCGAGGCGGTTCCGGCCCCCACCCCTGGCGCACCCGGCCAGGTCGAGCCCCTGGTGCGCTGGCGGGGCGAGGCCGAGGGCTTCCCGGCGGCGCTGCAGCTCATCAGCTCGCCTTACGATCCAGAGGTGCGCTACGCCAAGAAGCGTACGACCGCCTGGATCGGCTATAAGGTTCACCTGACCGAGACCTGCGATGAGGATGGCCCGCATCTGATCACCCATGTGGCGACGACGCCCGCCCCCGTGGCCGACCGGGAGGCGCTGGCGGGCGGGCATGAGGCGCTCGCTGCCAAGGGGCTGCTGCCCGACACGCATCTGGTGGATGCCGGCTATGTCGGGGCGCATGAGCTGGTGGCCAGCCGGCGGGACCATGACGTGACGCTGTTTGGGCCGACCCCGAAGGACCACCATTGGCAGGCCCAAGCCGAGAATGGCTTTACGCTGCGGGACTTCCGCCTCGATTGGGAGCGCGAGATCGCAACCTGCCCGGCTGGGCAACGGAGCGGCCGCTGGAGGCTGGATCAGCGCCGGGGCCACGCGGTCGTGAAGGTCCGCTTCTCGGCCCGGGACTGCCAACCCTGTGCGCTGAAGGCACGCTGCACCCACGCCGAGCGGCGCGAGCTCATGCTGCAGCCGCGCGCGGAGCATGAGGCACTCGAGGCGGCGCGGGCGCGCGAGGGCGAGGCAGCGTTTGCCCAAGAGTACCGGCGGCGGGCTGGCGTTGAAGGAACCCTCTCGGCCGGGGTTCGGGCGCAGGCTTTGCGCCGGGCGCGCTATATCGGGCTGGCCAAGACCCAGCTGCAGCATGTGGTCACGGCCGCGGCGATGAACTTGGTGCGGCTTGGCGCCTGGCTCGCCGGCACCCCGCTGGCGCGAACGCGCCACTCCGCTTTCGCCCGGCTCATGTTGCAGCCGGCCTGTGCCTGAATTCGCCAGCAGTTTCAGTAATGGGCGTCCCCCGCACAGATCCGAGCGAGCCCGATTCGGGCACTCGGCTCCCACCTTGGGTGTCTGACGGCGAAGCGGGCACTTGGCCAGGGGTGAAGGACGTGCGGTCGGGGGAGCCAGGCATCGGCTAACTTCGCCATCCGCGCCCATGTGAGCCGGTCCTTCTGGCTGCGCCGCCGCAGCGAGCGCCGCCACAGGTCGGTCACATGTTGACGGAAGGCCATGAGGGCACGACGGTTCGTTGGCACCGCATGATAGGCAAAGTAGCCGCTAACCACCTGCGTCAGCCAGCGCCCCTGGACGGGGATCGGCTGATGCATGCGCCGCCGCAGCACGTCCTTGACCCTCCGCAGCGTCGCCCGCATGCGGTCGGTGCGACTCTTCCGCTGGAGCTGGAAGGTGCCCCGGCGGGATCGCCCGCAGATGTGGGTGAACCCCAGGAAGCCGAAGGTCTCCGGTTTGCCAAGCCCGCGCCGGGCGCGCCGGTCCGCCGCGAAGCGGCCAAACTCGATCAGGCGGGTCTTGTCCGGATGCAGCGTCAGCGCAAACGCCTCCAATCGCGCGCGCATCGCGTCCCGGAAGCGTCGGGCATCGGCCTCGTGCTCGAAGCCGACCACGATGTCATCCGCGTAGCGGACGATGATCATGTCCCCGCGGGCCTCGCGCCGTCGCCAGCGCTCGGCCCAGAGGTCGAACACGTGGTGCAGGTAGACGTTGGCCAAGAGCGGCGAGATCACCGATCCTTGCCCCGTCCCCGTCTCACCGACGCTCACGGCCCCGTCCTCCAGGACCCCCGCGTTCAGCCATTTCCGGATCAGGCGGAGGATGCGCGGGTCGCCGATCCGGTGGTTCAGGAAACGGAGAAGCCATTCCTGGCTCACCGCGTCGAAGAACGATCGGATGTCGGCGTCCAAGATGTGGCTCACCTTGGTGCTGGTGATCCCGACCGCGAGTGCATCGAGCGCGTCGTGCGCCCCGCGCCCGGGCCGGAAGCCATACGAGAACCCGAGGAAGTCCTCCTCGTAGATCGCGTTTAGCACCGCCGCCGTGGCCCGTTGGACGATCTTGTCCTCCAGCGCCACGATGGCCAGCGGGCGCTGGCTGCCGTCCGCCTTGGGGATGACCCCGCGGCGGGCGGGCAGCGCCCGGTACGCTCCCCGGTGGACCCGCTCGTGCAAGCCCTCGATCCGGCGATCGAGGTCTGCTTCGTAGGCCTGCCATGTCAGCCCGTCCACGCCGGGGGCGGCCTGCCGCTTAAGGGCGAAGAAGGCCGTCCGGAGCCGGTTGGGGGTGACATGGTGGAGGAGCGCGGTGAACCGTTCCTTCTT
>DATNAC010000003.1:0-4498 GCA_035573035.1 Terriglobales bacterium | reverse complement strand
GGACACGGTGCTTGCCGCTCTGGAGCGTGACTTGTCGCGAATCGCCAGCCGGCGAAGGACCGCTGGCCTCGAGACCGTGGTCATCGGTACCGCGACCGATCCCTACCAGCCGGCCGAGCGCCGCTACCAGGTGACGCGTTCCCTGCTCGAGGTGCTGGCGGAGCGCCCGGGGCTGCGGATCGGGATCATCAGCAAGAGCGACCTGATGGTGCGCGATATCGATCTCTTGCGGCGCATCGGCGCGCGGAGCGAGTTGCGGGTGCGTTGTACCGTGACCACGGTGGACACCGGACTGGCGCGGGCGCTGGAGCCGCGGGCGCCGCGTCCGGACCTGCGGCTGCGGGCCGCGGCGGCTCTTGCGGCGGCCGGCATCGAGGTCGGCGTGATGTGCGCCCCGGTTCTTCCCGCCATCACCGATAGCCGCGCCTCGCTCGAACGGGTTGCCGCCGCCGCCAAGGCCGCGGGCGCCCGCTACTTCAACGCCACCCCCCTGTTTTTGCAGCCCTGCGCCCAGGCGCGGTACTTCCCATTTTTGCAGGAACGCTTCCCGGAACTGTTGGAGCGCTACCGCCGCGCGTATGCGCGCAACGCCTATTTGCCCGGCCGCTATCAGGCGCTGCTGCGTGCGCGCGTCGAGCAGATTCGAAGGCGGTTCGGCTTCCTTGCCGCCATGCCATAATCGCAGTGGCATATGGATTTGCTGCTGATCGGCTACGGCAAAATGAACCACCTGGTGGCCGAGATGGCGGCCGAACAGGGCCACCGCGTCGTCAAGACCATCCGGCGCCCCGGGGAGTGGGTTTCCGGCTGGACGCCGGGTCTGGTGGCGATTGATTTCAGCGTGCCGGAAGCGGTGCTGGACCACGTCGAGCGCTGCATGGAGGCCGGCATCCCGCTGGTCATCGGCACCACCGGTTGGAACCACCATCGGGAGCGCGTGCAGGAGCTGGTGAGCCACGCCCAGGTGGGCGTGGTGTACGGCGCCAACTTCTCGGTGGGAGTCCACGCGTTCTACCGCATCGTCCGGGCCGCGGCGCAGAGCCTGCCGGCGAGCTACGAGCCCTACGTGTGGGAGGCGCACCACGCCCAGAAGCGCGACGCGCCCTCGGGCACGGCCAAGCATCTGGCGGCGCTGCTCGAAGCCGGGGGCCGGAGCGGGTTTTCGGTGGCCAGCACCCGGGCCGGCGCCATTCCCGGCACGCATGTGGTGGGCTGGGAGGGTGCCGACGACAGTATCACGCTCACCCATACCGCGCGTTCGCGCCGCGGCTTCGCGGCGGGAGCGGTGGTGGCGGCGCACTGGATCCTGGGCCGCCGCGGATTACACGAGTTTGGAGAGGTCATGGACAGCATCGCTTCGGGAGCCCCACGATGAACGCAACGCATTTATTTCAGGGCTGCGGTACCGCCCTTGTCACTCCCTTCGCGCCGGGCGGCGCGGTGGACGAAGCTGCGTACCGCAAGTTCATCCGCTTTCAGATCGAACAGGGCATCAATTTTCTGGTTCCCTGCGGCACCACCGGCGAGACGCCCACGCTCAGCCGCGACGAGCACCTGCGTTTGGTGCGGATCGCCGTCGAGGAGGCCAAGGCCGCGCCGCGCCGCGTGCCGGTCCTGGCCGGCGCCGGGGGCAACAACACCGCCCATGTGGCGGAGTTGGCGCGGGCGCTCGAGACCCTGGGCGCCGACGGCGTGTTGTCGGTGGCGCCGTACTACAACAAGCCAACCCAGGAAGGGCTGTTCCAGCACTTCAGCGCGGTGGCGGCGGCGGTGAAGCTGCCGGTGGTGCTCTACAACGTTCCGGGCCGCACTTGCAGCAACATTGAGGCTGCGACCGCGCTGCGCCTGGCTCAGGTGGGGAATATCGTCGCGGTCAAGGAAGCATCCGGCAACCTGACCCAGATCGGCGCCATCCTGGCGGCGGCGCCGGCCAAGTTTGCCGTGATTTCCGGCGACGATGCCCTGACGCTGCCGATGCTCGCCCTCGGCGCCCAAGGTCTGATCAGTGTCGCCTCCAACCTAATTCCCGGCCCAATGTCCGAGATGGTGCGTCTCGGGCTGGCTGGCGATTACGCCAAGGCGCGCTCCCTCCATTTCGAGTACCTGCCCCTGATGGAGGTGAACTTCATCGAGTCGAGCCCGGGCCCGGTGAAGTGTGGCTTGGCGCGCATGGGGCACTGCCAGGAGGTCTACCGCCTTCCCATGGTGCCGGTGGGCGAAGCCAGCCGGCGGCGCGTCTTCGACGTCATGCAGAAGGTGGGTCTGTAGAATGGCGGAGCTGGCGGCGGTCATCGAGCGCCTGTCCGCGCTCAAGGATCTGGGCGAGCACCGCGAGGAAGCCCACGCGGCGTTCGCCGAACTGAAGCGTCAGCTCAATCGTGGCGAAGCCCGCGCCGCCGAACCAACGCCCGACGGCTGGGTGACGCAGGCCTGGGTCAAGCGGGGAATCCTGTTGGGCTTCCGTATCGGCCAACTGGCCGCGCATCCCTCCCCCGCGCCCTTCTCCTTCTGGGACAAAGACGTGCTGAACAGCCGCGTCTTCGACATGGCCGACCGGGTACGCCTGCCTCCCGGGGGAACGACGGTACGCGATGGAGCCTACCTCGCGCCGGGCGTCATCTGCATGCCGCCGGTGTTCGTCAACATCGGCGCGTACATCGGCGCCGACAGCATGATTGATTCCCACGCTTTGGTCGGCTCCTGCGCCCAGGTCGGACGGCGGGTGCACCTCAGCGCCGCCTCCCAGATCGGCGGGGTGCTGGAGCCGATCAACGCCGCCCCGGTCGTGGTCGAAGACGACGTGATGGTGGGCGGCAACTGCGGCCTCTACGAGGGCACGTGGGTGCGCGCCGGCGCGGTCCTGGGTGCGGGTACGATCCTGACCCGGTCCACGCCCATCTACGACCTGGTCCGCAACGTCGTTCACCGGGCATCGGCCGATGCGCCGCTGACCGTGCCCGAGGGCGCGGTGGTGGTGCCGGGTTCGCGCGCGGTGCAGCGCGGCCAGGGGCCGCAGTGGGGCCTGTCGCTCTATACCCCCGTCATCGTCAAGTACCGCGACGACAAGACCGACAAGGCGGTCGAGCTCGAGGACTGGCTGCGCTAGCGCCGCGTTCGCCGCGAGGCAACGTAGGTGCCAGGCTCTTGCAGCTTCTTCCAGCGCTCATCGGTGGCGCGGCGCTGCAGCATCGCCACCGTCGGGTCGGGGCTGGTAATCATGGCCTGGCGCTCGAGTCCCGACGGCCGCCGCGCCGGCCCGATATAGCTGTAAACGGCATAGCGCAGCGCGTCCATGCAGTCGTCGAGCGGGTCGCCCACGATCTTGGCGATGTCGTCGGGACGATCGGAGGCGTGAATGCGTGTTGGCAGCGCTTCGCAGAGCTGGCGGCAGGACTCGGCGACCACCAGTTCGCCCCGGTCCAGTTGGCAGTAAATCAACATCGCGCCGCCCACGCGATCGGTGCTGGCCGGTTCAAAGGTCAGCCGGGTCGCTTCCTGCATTTGGTCGGCCAGGGTGTGGCCGTCGCCGCGCTGGTTCCAGGCGTCCGGGGAGAGGTACCACCCCGAGATCTGGCGCGGGCCGCCGGCAAAGCGCTGCTGGAGTTCGCGGGCGAAGTCCACCGCGGGCTGGTGTTTGGCGGTGTACTCCTCCAGTACGTAGGTCACACCGTTGGGATGTTCGGCGGTTCCCGGCGATTTGCACAAGAGATACGCGGCGGCTTGGCTGATGTTGAAGCCGTAGTCGATGCCGACCCAATGCGGCCACCAGGGCTCGGGCTCGATCCGCCGGCGCGGCATGGTCATCACCGCCGGGTCCCAGTGATCGAAGTACTGGCCCTCGTACACGTCCCAACAGCCCTCGAGCAGCGCCTTGCGGAAGGCGCCGGGCAGGGAAGCGAGCGAGCGGGAGTAATCGGCGCCCAGCAGCGTGTGGTCGGTAAGCCGTCCGGGGATGAAGCAGGTGGATTTGCCGATAGGGTGCTGGTCGCTGGGCCAGACCGCGTCGTGGTAGAGCACGTTGTGCTGGCGCGAGAGAGGCGTCACCTGGCAGTGCGTGCAGGTGGGCCCCTGGAAGATCGCCTTGTGGGTGTTGTGGCCGATGTTGCCGGGATTGGTGGCCAACCGCATCCGCAGCCGCATGCCCGGGTCGGTCGAGCGCAGCCGCGAGAGCATGTAGCGGATGGGAAACTCGGTGAAGTGCGTGGATTCGTCGAACCCGATGAAGGTGTACTCGGCGCCCTGGTAGCGGTAGATGTCTTTCTCGGACTCGCAGTAGCCGAACTCGATCGTGGCGCCGGATGGGAACGTCCAGCGCCGCTTCTGCTCGTTGAACATGCCGCCGCACATCGAGTAGAGCTCGCGGCTGCGGCGGATCAGGCTTTTTTCCAGTTCCGGGTAGCTGCGCCGCAGCAGGATGGCGCGCAGCCCCGCCCGGTGGTACTCCTTGGACGCATCCACCAGCATGGTCTCCGACTAGTCGGAGACCATGCTGGTGGAT
>DATNAC010000002.1:0-9315 GCA_035573035.1 Terriglobales bacterium | reverse complement strand
CCTCCTCCAAGTCGCGCCGCCGCCGCGCCACCGCCGGATCGGCGGCCGGATCGGGCTTCGGGTCGTAAAATCCCCGGCGCGCCTGCACGTTCATGCCGGCCCGGTCCAACTTGACCTGGAGAGCGTGAAACCGGCCGTCGGACTTGACCGCGCCGGGCGCATAGGCCAAGTCGTAGACCGCCTCCGGGCTTAGCAGCGCCGCCGTTCCCCCGGCCAGATCGTTGCTGTTGGTGAACAAGTGCCCGCCCGTTGCCTGCGCCACCGAGGCGAGCGCGTCCAAGTTGGCCTCCCCCTCGGTGCGGTTCAGCGAATCGCGGTTGACGCTCATGTTGAGATTGGCGGTCACCACCGGATCGTCCGGGCCATGGGAGAGGTTCGGCGGCTGCGCGGCCAGGCCGCGCGCATCGAGCGAGTTCACCACCACGCCCGCGCGCAGGGCGGAAGCGATCACCCCGTCCAGCTCCGTTTCCAACTCGTGCGACGGAAAACCGGCCGAGACCAGCAGCAGCGAGCGCGAACCCGGCTGCTGCGGCGGCACGCCCATCAGCGACTGCAGATTATCGATGGTCCGCCGCGATTCCGACTCCACCTGGTCCCAAACCATCTTGGCCCGCTGCTGCAGCGCCACCGGATCGGGGCATCCCGGCCCGCTCGCGGCGGCGCCCCGGCGGCCCCGCTGTGGCGCGGCGGCGCAGTTGCCGCAGGCCGCCGCCTGGTTGATGGCCAGTTGCAGCGCGTCCGAACCCGCGACCGCGTCGACAATCTGGAAGGCCTGTTCGGGACTGATGTAGGGGCATCCCGCCCCGTAGTCGTGTACACCCGAGCCGACCTGGCCAAGCCACGACGTGAGTGTGGTCCGGTCCCGGAGGAAGCTACCCGTGGTCTTGCCGGAGCTGGTGGCCACGGCAAAGGCATCGGCCGCCGCGGCCGGGCTCGCCATGTACGCCTCCACCGCCTGGATGCCGGCCCGCAGGTCGTTCGGGCCGGTATGCAGGTCGTCCACGAACACGGCAACGTTGGCGGGAACAGCGGAATCCTCGCCCGCGGCTGCGGCTGCCGTGTAGGCGGTAGGCGCGACGGCGTGTGCGGGCGGCGCGTTGCGGCGCACGGAAAACGCGGTCAATGTCTCCCGCCGGCCGTTGTCGGACACGGCGAAATCGTCCCGCGTGAGATCGCTCACCACCCGGCCGTCCCGGTCCCGCACCACCACGGCTAGCGTAACGTCGCTGCTCTGGCTGGTGAACACCGCCGGAGGCGGGTACGGCCGCTTGGTCAGCACCATCTCGCCCGGTCCCGGTGTCTGCCCGCCAACGCCGAGCCCCAGCAGTACGGCGGTCGCGGCCACAGTGATCCGAACGCACCGGTATGCCCACGTGCGCGACGCCATAGTTAGATCCTGGTTAGCTCTCGACTTCGGCCAGCTCCTGGTCCTTGTACTGGAGCCGGTACAGGCGCCAGTATATCCCGCGCTGGTGCAGCAGCTCCTGGTGCGTTCCCTGCTCGCGCAGTACGCCCTTGTGCAGCACCAGGATCAGGTCGGCGCGCTGGATCGTGCTCAGACGGTGGGCGATCAGGATGCTGGTGCGGTGCGACATCATGCGCGCCAGCGCGCCCCGGATCTTGAGCTCGGTCTCGGTGTCCACGCTGGCGGTGGCCTCGTCCAGAATCAGAATCGAGGGGTTGGCCGCCAGCGCACGGGCAAAGTTCACCAACTGCTTCTGCCCGGTGGAGAGGCCGTTGCCGCGTTCGCGCAACAGGGTGGCGTCGCCCTCGGGCAGCGTCTCTAGAAAGTCGGCCAGATTCGCGTCGCGCTCCGCCGCACGCACCCGCTCGTCGGTGAGCGCCGGATCGTCCATGCGGATGTTGTCGGCGATGCTGCCGGTAAACAAGTACGGATCCTGCAACACGATGCCGAAACGGCGCCGCAGCTCGTGCAGCTCCAGCTCCCGGATGTCCACCCCGTCAAGCAGGATGCGGCCGCGCTGCACATCGTAGAAGCGCAGCAGCAGGCTGGTCATGGTGGTCTTTCCCGCCCCGGTGTGGCCGACAATGGCCAGGCTGGAGCCGGGCTCGACCACGAAGCTGACGTCGCGCAGCACCCACTCTTCGTCGCGGTAGGCGAACCAGACATGGTCGAACTCGATGCGTCCCAGGGCCGGGGGCATGGCGGCGGGCCGGCCCGGAGACTCCAGCGTCACCGGCGCGTCCAGCAGCGTGAAGATGCGTTCCGAGCTGGCCATGGCCGACTGCAGGGTGTTGTACTTGTCGCTCAGGTCCTGGATGGGGCGGAAGAACCGCTGCACGTATTGAATGAAGGCGAAGACGATGCCGATGGTCACGTCCCCATGCATCACCCGCAGGCCGCCGAACCACAACACCATGGCGACCGCCAAAATGCTCAGGAACTCAACCACCGGATAGTAGACGGCGTAGGCCACCACCGCGCGGATCCAGGCGTCGCAGTGTTCCTGGTTGATGCCGCGGAACTGCTCATAGGCCAGTTGCTCGCGGTTGAAGACCTGCACCACCGCCATGCCGGTGATGTGCTCCTGGAGAAACACGTTGATCCGCGCCACCAGCAGCCGGATGCGGCGGTAGCTCTCGCGCACCGCCTTGCGGAAGTAATGCGTGGCGACGAAGATCGCCGGCATCACCCCCAGGGTGATGAGCGAGAGCTGCCAGTTGAACCCGATCATCACCACGATGATCATGGTCAGCACGAAACAATCGTCGAAGAGCGCCACCAGGGCGGTGGAGATGGTGTCGTTGAGCATCTCCACGTCGTTGGTGACGCGCGTCACCAGGCGTCCCGCCGGGTTCTTGTCGAAGAAGGAGATGGGCAGCCGCTGCAGGTGGGCGAACAGCTCCCGCCGCAGGTCGTACATGGTGTGCTGCCCCACCCGTTGCATGGCGTAGGTCTGGGCGAAATCGAGCACGAAGCCCACCGCCAGGGTCACCAGGTAGATCACCCCCACGGTGGCGACGCCGCGAAACGCGTCGGCGGGCAGGTAGCGGCCCAGTAGGCTGTTGGCGCTGGGGTTGGGGAACAGGTAGCGGTCGATCACCACCTTGTTCAGGTACGGTCCCACGATCTGTGTGGCGGACTGCAAGGCCGCCGCCACGGTGGCGGCGGTCACCGTCCAGCGGTACGGGCGCACATAGCCCAGCAACCTCTTGATGAGGTGGCGGTCGACCGCTTTCCCGGTGATCTCTTCTTCTTCCTGCGGCATCGTCGCCCGGCGCGTCTACTCCACCCGCGCCAACTCCTCCTCCAGCAGTTGCTTTTCGTACAGGCTGGCGTAGGCGCCGCCCAGGCCGATCAGTTCCGCGTGCGTGCCCTGCTCCACGATCCGCCCGTGGTCCAGCACCACGATGAAATCCGCGTTGCGCACGGTCGAGATGCGGTGGCTGATCAGCAGCGTGGTGCGGCCCCGCATCACGGTCTCGAGTTGTTCCAGGATGCGCTCCTCGGTAATGGTATCCACGCTGGCCAAAGCGTCGTCCAGAATCAGGATATTGGCGTCGCGCAGCACGGCCCGCGCCAGCGCGGTGCGCTGTTTCTGCCCGCCCGAGAGGGTCAGGCCGCGCTCGCCCACGCGCGTCCGGTAGCCCTCCGGGAAGTCGGCCACGTCGCGGCTGAGACTGGCGATGTCCGCCGCGGTCTGCACCTGTTCGTCGGTGGCGTCGGGCCGGCCGAAGGCGATGTTGGCGCGCAGCGTATCGCTGAACAGGAACGTCTCCTGCGGCACCAGCCCGATGCCGCGGCGCAGCACGGACAGCGGGATCTCCCCGATCGGCCGGCCGTCGATCAAGACCATGCCCGGCTCGGCGTCGTAGAGGCGGGGGATCAGCGACACCAGCGTGCTCTTCCCCGAGCCGGTGGGTCCGACCAGCGCCACGGTCTGGCCCGGGCGGATGTGCAGGTTGATACCATGCACCACTTCCTGATTGCCGTAGCGGAAGTGCAGGTTGCGAAACTCGATCTCGCCCCGCACCGCGCGCACGCCCCGGTCGGTGGCGGCCCCGTCGGCGATCGCGGGCTCCTGCCGCAGCACCTCGCGCAGGCGCTCCAGCGACGCGGCGCCGCGCTGCACCAGGTTGATGACGTACCCCATGGCGATCATGGGGAAGGCCATCTGCGCCATGTACAGGTTGAAGGCGGCATAGCCGCCGATGGTGATCTGGTGCTCCAGCACCGCGCGGCCGCCGAACCACAGCACCAACACGTACGAGACGCCGAGCAGGAACTGCAAGAGCGGGTCGAACGCGCCCGAGAGCAACACCAGCTTCAGGTTGCGCTGCACGTAGTCGCGGTTGAGCTCGTCGAACTTGGCCTCTTCCACCGCTTCGCGGGCGTACGCGCGCACCAGCCGCAGGCCGCTGACGTTCTCCTCCACACGGGTCGCCAGGTTGGAGAACATGGACTGGATGCGCTCGAACCGCTCGTGGATGCGCTTGCCGAACCACTGCACCGAGATCGAGACGAACGGCGCGGGCACGAAGGCGATCAGGGTCAGCACCGGATCCTGCCGCCACAGGATGGTCACGACGTAGACGAACAGCACCACCGCCTGCGCCGAGTACATGATGCCCGGCCCCAGCATGTTGCGCACCGCGTTAAGGTCGTTGACCGCGCGCGCCATCAAGTCGCCGGTGCGGTATTGCTGGAAGAAGCCCAGCGAGAGCGTCTCCACCTTGGCCAGCAGGTCGTTGCGCAGGTCGAACTCGATCAGGCGCGAGATGGTGATCAGGATCAGCCGCTGGTAGTAGTTGAGGATGGCGCGCGCGGTGACCGTGCCCATCAGCATCAGGCAGTACTTCAGCAGCTTGGCGGAGGTCAGCCCATGGCCCAGGTCGTCGATGGCCAGATGGATGATGAACGGAATGAGGACGAAGACGCCGGTGTTGACCAGCAGGATCAGCATGCCGCCCGCCAGCCGCAGGCGGTAGCGGCGCAGGTACGGCCACAATAGCTGGAGCAGCTCCCGCTTCATGCGCCTCTTACCCCCGCTCCCGCTGCTTGGACAGCGCCTTGCGGGCGTGGTCGGCCCACTTGCCCTCGCCCGCCACCTTGAGGCAGCGGTTCCAGTCCGCCTGCGCCCGGGTGGAGTGCTTCATCTTGTTTTCGGAGTCGCCGGCGCGGCAGTAGGCTTCGGCCATCGAGGGGTCGTTGTAGATGGCATCCTCGAACCGGGCCAGAGCGCCGACGTAGTTGCCGCGATTGTAGTAGAAGGTCCCCACCTCAAGATCATGTCCGGCGAGCAGCGCGTCCGGCTGCGCGCCCGACTGGGTACTCGATGCGGGAAGGGGCGGCGTGGTTACAGCCGGCGGCTGCTGCAGGGCGGGCTTGGGCGGCGCATAAATGCGCTGAGCCGCCAGACCCGCAAATAGGCTGGCGGCCCAGAGAAGGATTGCGATCCGGCCCATACCCCTATGGTAAGGGCTTTATGCCAAACCAGGGAAGCGGAGCGGGGCGTCGGGGCCCCCGCGCCGCGTCCTCAAGGCATGCGGGCGCGGGCGGCGAAGCCGGGCGCCCGCGCGCATCTATTGAACGCTGCCAGGTTGCGCGGTACCCGACAGATTATTGGTCATGACTTTGAGGTCGACACGCCGGTTCTGCTTGCGCCCGTCGCGGGTCGTGTTCGGCGCCACCGGCTGCTCCTCGCCCAAACCGATGAGGAAGATGCGGTGCGGAGCCAGGCTTTTGGCCTCCAGATAGCGCACTACCGCATCGGCCCGGCGCTGGCTCAGCTTGTCGTTATAGGTAGCCGGCCCGGTGGAGTCGGTGTAGCCCTGCACTTCCAGGATCCCGTGCGGATCCTGCTGCAGCTGCGCCACGACCCCATCCAGCGTCTGCTTCGAGTCTGTGGTCAGCAGCGACTTGTCGAAGGCGAAGTGCACGGTCGCCTGCGAGGACTGCTTGTAGTCGTCCAGGTTGGCCACGGTATTGTCCAGCGACTGGATCTTGCCCGAGGTCTCGTTCAGCTGCTGGCTCACCTGCTGGGCCTGCCCCTGCACCTGCTGCGCCTGCTGCATGGCCGCCTGGGATGATTGGTTCACCTGCGCGATGCCCGCCTGCGTACGCTGGTCAACGTCCTTAATCGCGTTGGTGTTCTTGGCGGTTTCGGCATCCAACGTGTTGACGTGGTCCATTAGGGGAGTCGTCTGCTGCCGCACGTAGTTCTTGGTGGTGCAGCCACCCGCCACCAGCAGCAACGCTGCCATCCCGCCCGTCATCAGAAATCTTGCTTGCGACATAGTCCAAAACCCCTCCGATGCGCATGGTTGCACGGCGATAGCCAAACTGCATCGCGCTTCAATTCAAGGGTTTAGCTCCTGGCGCTGATCCAAGCGCGGTAAAATTTACTCAGCGTGGATCTAGTTCAAAAATCCCGCGAGCTGTCGTCGAGCCCCGGCGTATACCTTTTTAAGAACGCGGAAGGCGCGGTGATCTACGTTGGCAAGGCCAAGGATCTCCGCGCCCGCGTCCGCACCTACTTCATCGCCGGAACGTTCGAGAACGCCAAGACCGGCTCGCTCCTGCGCGAGGCCGTGGACCTCGAGACCATCGTGGTCGACACCGAGGCCGAAGCTCTGGCGCTCGAAAACAACCTCATCAAAGAGATCAAGCCCCGGTTCAACATCCTGCTCCGGGATGACAAGACCTATCCCTTTATCCGCCTGAGCCGCGAGCCCTACCCCCGGGTCTACGTCACCCGGCGGATCCTCGATGACGGGGCCGAGTACTTCGGCCCATTCTTCCCGGCCAGCCTCGCCTACCGGATGGTGCACTTCGTCCACAAGCACTTCCTGGTTCCCTCGTGCCGCGTGGATCTGACCCGCAATCACGCCCGCCCTTGCCTGGAGTTCCACATCCACCGCTGCCTCGGCCCCTGCGTCGCCGGCCTGACCACCCCCGAGCGGTACCAGCAGGCGGTCAACGACACGCGGCTGTTTCTCTCCGGACGCCGCTCCGACCTGGCCCGCGACCTGCGCCAGCGCCGGGATGCCGCCGCCGCGGCCGAGAACTTTGAGGCTGCCGCCAGCTACCGCGACCTGTTGACCGTCATTGAAGATCTACAGGAGCGCCAGAAGATGCACGCCCTTGCCGACGACGATGCCGACATCGTCGGTTTTCACCGCGAGGGCCCGCGCGCCGCGCTCAACATCTTTCACCTTCGCCATGGCCGCATCCTCGACCGGCGCGAGTTTTTCTGGGAGGACCTGCCCGACGCTCCGGAAAGTGACGACCCGCTGGGTCCCGCCCTCAAACAAATCTACCTGGGCCAGCCCTACCTGCCGCCGCGCATTTCCGCGCCCCACGACTTCGAGGACCGCGAACTCCTCGCCTCCACGCTGGGCGTTGCGATCGCCATTCCGCAGCGCGGCGGCAAGAAGGCGATGGTCGAGCTGGCCGCGCGCAACGCCGCCAATTCCTTCGCCCGCCGTTTCCGCGCCCAGGCGCCGGATATCGCCGCCGCGCTCGGCTTTCCCGAGCCCATCCAGCGCATCGAGTGCTTCGACATCTCCCACTTCCAGGGAGCGGAGACGGTGGCCTCGATGGTGGTGTGCGAGGGCGGGCGCATGAGGCGCGCCGACTACCGCAAATTCCGCATCCGTGACGTGGCCGGCGTGGACGACTTCCGCTCGATCGAGGAGGCGGTGCGCCGCCGTTACACCAAGGCTCCGCTCCCGGGCCTGGTATTGATTGATGGCGGCCTCGGCCAGCTCCACGCCGCCCGCGCCGTGCTGGACCAGCTCGGCTTTGCCAACCAGCCCCTCGCCAGCCTGGCCAAACGCGAAGAGCTGGTTTACGTCTCCGGGCGGGAGTCAGCCCCTTTGCGGCTCGATTCCCATTCTCCCGAACTGCGCCTCCTGCAGACCATCCGCGACGAGGCCCACCGCTTCGCCGTCACCTTCCACCGCCAGCGCCGCGACAAGGCCACCCTCGACTCCACCCTGTTGGCCGTGCCCGGCATTGGCCCCGCCACGGTGAAGAAACTGCTCCAGCGCTTCGGCAGCCTCGCCGCCATCCAGGAAGCCCAGCCTACCGAACTGGCCGGCATCCTTCCCGCCGCCCGCGCCGAAGCCCTATTTCAGCATCTCCACGCCGGCGGATAGGCGGGGCGCGCCCATGTCCTTCCCCGCCCTTGCATCCAAAAGCAGTAGAATGCATTTTACGGAGGTGTGAACATGGCGGATTCTTCCAAAGGTCTCTGGTTCCTCTTGGGCGTTAGCGTCGGCGCCTTGGTTGGCGTGCTGTATGCCCCTCAGTCCGGCGAGCAGACCCGCGAAATGCTCAGCCGCAAAGCGGATGAGGGCCGCGATCTGGTGACGCGCAAAGCCAGCGACTTGCGCCAGCAGGCCAGCGAGATGCGCGAGCAGGCCACTCAGTTTAAGGATCAGGCTTCGCAGTTTGCCGATCGCGGCAAGCAAGCCGTTACCCGTCAGATCGACCAGTTCCAAGCGGCGGTCGAGGCCGGCAAGCAGGCCTACCGCGAATCCGCCGGCCTGGATAAGCCGGACGCCTCCGCCTCGCGCCTGTAAACCGCGGGGAACTCGCGTCTATCGCGTCTATAATGAGCGCTAGCCATGCATCCTTCCACCACTGACATTCTGCTCATCGTCTTCATTGCCCTGGCCGCGGTGGCGCTGCTGGGGCAGTGGCTGGCCTTCCTGGGCATCGCGCGCAAAGTGTCCGCCCTTTCGGAGGCCATTACGCCGTTGCTGCCCGCTGTGCAGCAGTCGGTGCATGAGCTGCATGCCATTGCGGTGGAAACCCGGCCCAAGCTGCTCACGGTGACCTCCAATGTCGCGGAGATCACCACCCTGGCGCGCGAGCAGTTGCAGCGCGCCGACGCCTTTGCCACCGATTTCGGGCAGCGGCTCGAGCTGCAAATGGTGCGTGTCGACGAGGCGCTGGGCACGGCACTGGCCAGCGTCGAGCAGATCACCACCTCGGTGCGCGATACCATCCTGCGGCCGGTGCAGGATGTCAACGCCGTTTTCCAGGGAGTGCGCACCGGGCTGGATTTCTTCTTCCGCCGCCGCCCCAGCCCCTCGGTGCGTCCGGTGTATCAGGACGAAGAGATGTTCATCTGAAGTTCTGAAGCAGCTCCCCAAAAAAACGGGCGGCTCCATGGGAGCCGCCCGTTTCCCTTTTGCTTGCGGCGATTTGATGGGCGCGGGCCCCAGCGCGGCTGCGCCGCGCGCCCCGCTTCTGCTCGCACCGGCATGGGGACCCCGGAGCCCCATGCCGGTGCTGCGCTCGCGGGGACCGCGCCTGCATTGCTTGCCGGGGGCGGGCCGCCCTGC
>DATNAC010000001.1:0-4585 GCA_035573035.1 Terriglobales bacterium | reverse complement strand
ATGCGCCGGTGATCCACGAAGCCGATGTCCCGGCCTATCACAACCAGCTTCCCAAGGGCCCGCTGCCGGCCACCCTGCCCCCCGGCCAGTTCAATGATCCCCGCGTCCAGGCCGCCTATGCCATGGCTGCCAAAGTGCGTGGCGTGCTCTACCAGCAGCCCTGCTACTGCCACTGCGACCAAGAGGTCGGCCACCACAGCTTACTCGACTGTTTTGCCGGCGACCACGCCTCCATCTGTGAGACCTGCATGATGGAGGGCGTCTACGCCTATCAGCAGACCAAGGCGGGGAAGACCGCGGGCCAGATCCGCGCCGGCATCAAGCGCGGCGAGTGGAAGAACATCAACCTCAACGATCTGCTGACGGCGCGCAAGTATTAGCGCGACGCGCGCACCGGATCCAGTAGCCGCCGCAACTGCGCCGCGGGGAGCAGTTTCTGCTCCAGCGCCAGTTCCAGTACCGGCCGTCCCGTAGCTAGCGATTCCTGCACCAGCTTGGTCGTACGGCGATATCCCAGATAAGGGTTCAGCGCGGCGGCGAGCGATGGCGTCGCGTGGGCGTACCAGGCGCAGCGGTCGCGGTTGGCGCGAATGCCGCGCACGCAGCGCGCGGTAAAGACCTCCACCGCCCGCCGCAATACCCCGGCCGATTGCAGCGTCGCGTAGGCCATGGCCGGCATCATCACGTTGAGTTCGAGCTGGCCCGCCTGCACCGCCAGCGCCGTCGCGGTATCGTTGCCCACCGCCTGGAACGCCGCCATCGCCAGCATTTCCGGCATTACCGGGTTGACCTTGCCCGGCATGATGGAGGAACCCGGTTGCAGCGCCGGCAGCTCGATCTCGTGCAAGCCGGTCATCGGGCCGCTGGCCAGCAAGCGCAAGTCGTTGCCGATGCGGATCAGTTCCAGCGCCAGATTGCGCATGGCGGCGGATGCGGCCGCCAACGGCAATTGGCTCTGCATGGCGGCGCACAGGTCCCTGGCCTGCCGCCAGGCGTGTCCGGTGCGTTGGGACAGTAGCCGCAGCGCGCGGCGGGTGGCGCCGGGATGAACGTTGAGCCCGGTGCCGGCGGCGCTGCCGCCCAAGCCCAGTTCCAGTAGTCCCTCCGCCGCGTGACGCAACTCGGCGGCGGCCGCGCCCAGAGTCGTCCCATAGGCGGCAAATTCCTGGCCCAACCGCATGGGCACCGCGTCCTGCAAGTGCGTCCGCCCCGCTTTCACGACCCCGGCGAACTCCCGGCCTTTGGCCGCAAACGCCGCTGCTGCGGCCTCGACGGCAACCACCAGCGGATCGAGCCCCAGTCGTAGTGCGATCCGCATGGCGCTGGGAAAGGTGTCGTTGGTGGATTGCCCCAGGTTGACATGGTCGTTGGGATGCACCAGATCATAGCGGCCCCGCCGGCCGCCCAGCAGTTCCGCGGCGCGGTTGGCAATCACCTCGTTTACGTTCATGTGGAACGAAACGCCCGCTCCCGCCTGGTATACGTCCACCGGGAAGTGGGCGTCGTGCCGATGCTCCGCCACTTCACGCGCCGCGCGCTGGATGGCCGCCGCCACTCGCGCCGGCAATAGCTTCTCCTCGCGGTGCGCCCCGGCCATCGCCCACTTCAGCCAGCCGTAGCCCTCGATCATCTCGGGTGCGGCGCGCAGACCGCTAATCGGGTAATTCTCCATCGCGCGCTGCGTCTGCGCGCCATAAAGCGCCGCCACCGGGACGCGCACCTCGCCCAGGGAGTCGTGTTCCACGCGAGTACGGCCGGTTGGAGCGCCAGGACGGGCCACTGCCCCCATGGTAAACTGACTCTACGAGGTGAAAGACGACGATGATCACGCTCACTCCCAAGGCCATCGAAAAGGTCAAGGAAATCATGGGCCAGCAGGACCCTGTGCCGGGCGGCTTGCGCGTTGCCGTAGTGGGTGGCGGCTGTAGCGGTTTCAGCTACTCGATGCAGTTCGACAACGGCACGGGCCAGGATCGGACCTACGAGTTTAGCGACCTCAAGGTTTTCGTGGATCCCATGAGCCTGATGTATCTCGACGGCGTGGAGGTGGACTTCCTCGAGACCCTGGAGGGCTCGGGGTTTAAGTTCAACAACCCCAACGTCAAGCATACCTGCGGCTGCGGCTCCTCGTTCCAGGTTTGAAAACGGGGGCCGCGCCCCTCAATTCCACTGCGCCTGAATCCGCTGTAGCGCTCGTTGCGCCGGAGTGTATCCCGGGTTGCTGGCGAGGGCGCGGCGGTATTGCGCTTGGGCGCGTGCCAATTGCCGCTTGCGCTCGAAGATGCGCCCCAGGTTGAAAAGCGCAAAAAAGGGACTGGCGTAGTGGGGCGCTTCGGCGGCTTTTTCCAGCCATGGCACCGCCTCGTCCAGCCGTCCCTTTTCAATTAAGTACGCGCCAATGTCGTTGTACGGATTGCCGAAAGCCGGGTCGAGCTCGATGGCGCGCAGGCACTCCTCGATCGCTTGGTCATACTCGCCGCGGAACGAGTAGGCCCAGCCGCGGAAGGTGTACGCCTCGGCGGTAGGGAAGAGATCAATCGAGCGGCTGTAGAGCTCCACCGCCTGCTCCAAGTCGCCGCGCATCTGCGCTTGGTAGGCTTGAGTGAAGAGCTGGCGGGCCTGTTGCCGGGGAGAAAACATGGGAGCCCTGATTATTGCCACCCCGCGCCGCGGTTGGCAAGCCGGGGCACCCATGCCGCCACGGCTCAAAGTAGGCAACCGGGCATGCTGCCTGTAGACTTGTTGTAGTGAAGATTGCCCTGGCCCAAATCAATCCGACCGTCGGCGATTTGGCCGCTAACGCCGCCAAAATCAGCGACTTTGCCCGTCATGCCTTGGCGGGCGGCGCCGGGATCGTGATTTTTCCCGAGATGGCCATCTGCGGCTATCCCGCCCGTGACTTGGTGGAGAAGCCCGACTTCGTCGCCCACAGCCAGGAGTGGCTGCGTCACGCCTCGGCGGCCGTGCCCGGCATTACCATCATTTGCGGCTGCGCCACGCCCGCGGCCGTCTCCACCGGCAAGAGCGTCTACAACAGCGCGCTGGTGCTGCGCGCGGGTGAGCTCCTCTTCCAGCAGTCGAAGATGTTGTTGCCCACCTACGATGTCTTCGATGAACTCCGCAACTTCGCTCCCGCCGATCACCAGCGCATCTGGCGGCCAGATTTGGATGACGGCCCGCGGCGCGTCGCCCTCACCATTTGCGAAGACGCCTGGAACGACAAGAATTATTGGCCGAAATTCCAGTCCCGCCTGCTCTACGCCCGCGATCCTGTCGAAGAGCAGCTCCGCTCCGGCGCCGATTTCCTGATCAATATTTCCGCGTCGCCCTACTGCACCGGCAAGATCGAGCAGCGCCAGGAAATGTTGGGCGCGATTGCCCGCGAGTACCGGGTTCCGGTGATTCTCGTGAACCAGGTGGGCGGCAACGATCAATTGGTGTTTGACGGGTGCTCCATGGTGGTGGGAGAGGATGGCACACTGCGCGCTCGGGCCGCCTGCTTCGAGGAAGATCTGCTCATCGTGGATACCGCCGATTGGCGCGGCGCGATCCGCTCCGCCCCGGCCGGGATCGAGGCCATGCGCAAGGCCCTGGTGCTGGGCGTGCGCGATTATGTGCGCAAGTGCGGCTTCAGGCGAGTGGTGCTGGGCTTGAGCGGGGGCGTGGACTCGGCGGTGACCGCCGCGCTCGCCGTCGCGGCGCTGGGAGCGGAGAACGTGACCGCGCTCTACATGCCCACCCGCTACTCTTCCGCCGAGAGCGAGGCCGATGCCCGCGCGCTCGCCGCCAACCTGGGGGTTGAGCTTCGCGTGGTTCCCATCGAGCCGCTCTTTGTCGATGCGCTCGGGATGCTGGAGGTCGCCGGCGCCGCCGACAGCGCCCGCGCTCTCGATCTCGCCCGTCAGAACCTGCAGTCCCGTCTGCGCGGTCTGGCGCTCATGGCTCACTCCAACCTTACCGGCGCATTGGTGCTGACCACCGGCAACAAGAGTGAGTTTGCGATGGGCTACTGCACGCTCTATGGCGACATGGCCGGGGGGCTGTCGGTGATTGCCGACGTGCTCAAGACCCAGGTTTACGAGCTGGCTGAGCGCATCAACCAAAACCGCCCCGTCATCCCGGAGACGGTGTTGCGCAAGCCGCCCAGCGCCGAGCTCAAACCCAACCAGTTCGATCAGGACGACCTCCCCGAGTACGCAATGCTGGATGCGGTGATCGAGCAGTACGTGGAAAAATCACGCACGGTCGAGGCTATCGCCGAAGACCTGGACATGGATCCGGCGGCCATTCAAGCCCTGATTCGCCGCATCGATTACAGCGAGTACAAGCGCCAACAGGCCGCCCCGGGCCTGAAGATCTCCCGGAAGGCCTTTGGCATGGGCCGCCGCCTGCCCATTGCCCAGCGCTACGAGGCGCCGCTGGTTCCGGGCGACAGCTTGCCGACGGTAGGGAGCGGAGGCAGCGGTGCATTGCGCTAGTCGCGCAGGGCGGCAGCAGGCAGTTGGCGAGCGGCCCGCCAAGCGGGCGCAAAGCTCCCTGCTACGGCGGCTGCTCCAACTCCAAGCACCGCACCGGCTAGCAACCA